>CALXSW010000112.1 GCA_944391255.1 uncultured Clostridia bacterium
CTCAATGCTGCCGTCAGAATTATCCCAATGATCAAGCATACGCAGAGGATTTGACGGGATAATGCTTTCACTGTAATTTTCCCCTATATCTCCGCAGACCGCGCGGCGTATTAAAGCAAACGCGCCATACAGCAATCCGGCTCCTGAGCCTGAGCTGATACTGATACTTTTATTTTTGCACTCAATATCATATTGTTCATCTTTCAGTTTTTTATCTATAACAAGGCTTATGCCTTCATTCTGTTCTGAATTATCAGAGTCTATGATCTGAGCGTCTATTCCGTAAAGCTCTTTTGCCGCTCTTGCTATCTCCTTTGACGCCGCAAGAGCCGTATCTTCACATGACGATATATATATTTTTTTAAACCGATCGTCTGTTATATCTAATTTTCTATAATCAAGCCATAAATTTGTAAAACTCATATGGTCGCACCTCTCTTTTTATAATTTTCCAATATAATTATACCACATCTCACAATATAACGAAATTAATAAATTAAGGCAAAAACACTAAAAAACGAGGCGGCTGCAAAACGAGTTTGCAGCTGCCTCGTGATAGTTCTAAACGGGCGAAACGCCTCACTATTATGTATTTATGAATTTATAATATTATTTACAGCCTCGTATATCTTTCTTGCGACGTATGTGTTATTCATCGTATAGAGATGTATCCCGTCCACTCCGTTTGTAACGAGATCAACGATCTGATCTATCGCATACGCTATTCCGGCGTCGCGCAGCGCTTCCTTATTATGCTCATACCTGTTTATCATTCTCATGAATTTTTTAGGCAGCTCCACACCGCACATGCTCACCATTTTTTCTATCTGCACCTTATTCGTTATCGGCATTATCCCAGCCTCTATAGGCACATTTATACCTACTATATCCGCGCGCTCAAGAAACGAATAAAAATGTCCATTATCAAAAAACAGCTGCGAAATAAGATGGCTTACTCCGCTGTCCACCTTTTTCTTCAGATTTCTGATATCTGTTACAAGATTTTTGTTTTCTATATGTCCCTCCGGGTAGCACGCCGCAATAATATTGAAATCATACCTTGAATGTATAAACTCTATAAGATCACTCGCATAATTGAATCTGCCTCCATGCACCTTGTTCTCTGAAATATCGCCGCGCAAAGCGAGTATATTCTCCACGCCGTTTTCTTTCAGGCTGTCAAGTATCATAACCGCCTGCTCCTCATTCATACTGATGCACGGCATATGCGCGATGCTTTCCACTCCGTATTTTTTCTTTATATCCGACGCTATCTGTATCGTCTTTGCGCCGTTATTTTTTCCACCTGCATCATATGTCACGCTTATGAAATCAGGCTTCAGTCCCGTAAGACCATCAAGCGTTTTGTATATAACGCTTTCATCCATTGTCGGTTTTGGCGGAAATATTTCAAACGACAAAACCCTTTTCTCTTTAAATATATCAGCAGTTTTCATTTTATACTCCTATTATTAAAAGACGCTGTGTTTTTATTGGCTAATTATATGCATTATACCATATTTGCTATACAAAATCAATCGTTTAACAATATTTTCCTATTTTTACATATAAAAAAACCGGAGCATTAAGCAGAATTCTGCGCTCCGGTTTATAGGGATATTATTGGCTTTAAATTATTTTGATTTTTCAAGATGCCATATGTCTTTGTTATATTCCTCTATAGTTCTGTCTGACGAGAAATATCCAGCCTTTGCCATATTCACAAGCATTTTTTCTGACCAGCTCTTTCTGTCAGCGTAATCCTCAATCATTTTGTTCTTTGTTTTTACATATTCTTCAAAATCAAGGAGAGTCATAAACCAGTCCTTTTTCGTAAGCTCATTATGAATTCTGATAAGAGCGTCTTTGTTCCCGATGGACATCAGCTGCTCTCCGGTTATAAAGTCAACGCATTTTCGTATCAGCTCATTCTCATTATATAATGCTCCCGGATTATAATCACCACGCGCATATCTCTCTATCACCTCACCGCTTGATTTTCCAAATATATAAATATTACTATCTCCGACAAGCTTCGCAATTTCAACATTCGCACCGTCCATCGTTCCGAGAGTTACCGCTCCGTTGAGCATAAGCTTCATATTTCCCGTTCCGCTCGCTTCCTTTGAGGCGAGTGATATCTGTTCCGATATGTCACATGCCGGAATCAATTTTTCTGCCGCGCTGACATTATAATTTTCTATCATCACCACTCTCATATACGGCGATACGTCTTTATCATTATTTATAATTTTCTGCAGCAGGAGTATCAGGTGTATTATATCCTTAGCCATCACATACGCAGGCGCAGCCTTAGCGCCAAAAATGAACGTTATCGGAGTTTCGGGCCTTTTCCCCGATTTTATCTCAAGATATTTATATATAATGTACAGGGCGTTCATCTGCTGCCTCTTATATTCATGCAGACGTTTTATCTGTATATCAAAAATGCTGTTTTCATCTACCTCGACGCCTGTATTAGCCATAATAAAATCCCGGCATACTTTTTTCGCGTCCGATTTTATTTCGATGAGCTTCTTCTTGAACTGCTCATCGCTGCGGAATTCGAGCAGCTTTTCAAGCTCCGCGGCATCCTTTTTATACCCATCGCCTATCATAGATGTGAAAAGAGACGCGAGCGGTCTGTTGCAGTGCAGCAGCCATCTTCTGAAAGTTATTCCGTTTGTCTTATTATTAAATTTTTCGGGATATATGTCGTAAAACGGCTTAAGCTCACTGTTTTTTAGAATTTCTGTATGGAGCGACGCAACGCCGTTTACCGAAAATCCGTAATGTATATCCATATGGGCCATATGCACAACATCATTGCTGTCTATTATTGAAATAGCTTCTGAAGGATACTTCGCCTTTATGCGCGCGTCCAGCTTTCGTATAACGGGCACGAGCTGAGGCACCGCTTCCTCAAGATAGCTGATATTCCATTTCTCCAACGCTTCCGCCAGTATCGTATGATTCGTGTATGCGCACGTCCTTGATACAATGCCGCATGCCTCCTCAAACTCTATGCCTTTTTCTGTGAGAAGTCTTATCAGCTCCGGTATTATCATGCTTGGATGCGTGTCATTTATCTGTATCACCGCATAATCAGGGAGATCATGAAGCGAGCATCCCCTGCTCTCCGCCTCATTAAGTATGAGCTGAGCAGCGCTGCTTACCATAAAATACTGCTGATATATACGGAGCTTGCGTCCGTTCTCGTCACTGTCATCAGGATAAAGAAAAAGTGTCATATTATGGATAAGATCCTTTTTATCAAAGCCTATGCCGCCGGTTACTATGCTTTCATCTACAGGAGCCGCGTCAAACAGCCTTAGTCTGATAGACCTTCCGCCGTATCCCGCCACATATATATCATACAGATCTGATCTGATCGAAAAGCCGTTAAAATCCACATTATATGATATGTCTGTTTTTTCAAGCCAGCTCATCTCTGTTATCCACGGATCAGGCTGCTCGCTCTGCATATCATTCTCAAACCTCTGTCTAAAAAGGCCTAAATGATAGTTCAGACCTATTCCCTCTCCCGGAAGTCCCAGAGTCGCTATAGAATCAAGGAAGCACGCCGCAAGACGTCCAAGTCCTCCGTTTCCCAATGAGGGCTCATGCTCCGCTTCCTCTATCCTTGACAGCTCTTTTCCGTTCTCCTTCAGGTATCGTGCTGTCTCGTCATATATCCCAAGATCTATCAGGTTGTTTGACAGCAGTTTTCCTATAAGAAACTCAGCTGAAATATAATAGAGCTTCTTTTTGCCGTCATTGCAGCCTCTTTCATGCAGCAGCTGCTTCGTAAAAACAAGCAAAGCCGCATAAAGCTCCTCATCAGTACACTCCGAACATTCCTTCCCATACATCTGGCTGATAATTATTTTCAATCCATCCATTATACTGTGCCTCCTTATACAACACTATTTCTGAAGCCTGAAGCGCATGACAGCGCCGCGCCTATTATTCCGGCGTCATTAGCCAGCGACGCCGTTTCAATCCTTGTTTTCGACATATATCTGTTAAATTCATTTTTATGGACGTATTCTCTTACAGGATCGAGAAGACGTTTTCCTTCTTTGCTTATTCCTCCGCCTATAACGAGCAGCTCCGGCTCAAATATGTTGATGATTCCGGTGATGCCGTCCGCGACATATTCTATATACCTGTCAACAACTGCCTGCGCCGCCTTATCACCCATGCCTGCCGCTTCAAAAGCCACTCTGCCGTTCACCTCACCGTATTTTTCCGCTATCTCACTCATGCGGCTGGAAGGATTAGCTTTCATTGCGGATACAGTCTGATTTATCAGAGCGGTAACTGACCCGTACCGCTCCCAGCAGCCGCGCTTTCCGCATGTGCATTTTTCTCCATTGTGAACAAGCGTCATATGCCCTGCCTCTATACCGACGCCGTTAAAGCCTCTGTATATTTTCCCATCGAGCACCGCTCCTCCGCCTATTCCAGTTCCAAGCGTTATAAAAATATAGCTTTTCGCTCCATTGCCATTTACATAATATTCGCCCAAAGCCGCGGCATTCGCATCATTTTCAAGATTTACTCTTATTCCAAGCCTGCTTTCGATATATTCCGCGGCACGCACCTTCCGCATTGGTATATTTACACAATATGTAATTATACCATTTTCATTATCTACAGTTCCGGGACATCCTACTCCTATACCTGAAATATCGGTCTTTTCCACGTCTGATCTGTTCACAAGCTCCTCAGCCAGTTTTACTATCGATTCCATTATTTCATCCGATGAACAATCATGTGGAGTCGGAACACTGTCAGACAGTATAATCCGCCCCGTTTCATCAACGATCCCTCCGGCTATATTTGTGCCTCCTAAATCAATACCTATATAACAACTCATAATTATTCCCCTCTTCCGTAGCGATCTGTCATATCTTTTATCATCATCATCAGCCCCGCTGAAAGCTCCGATTTCCTTACTCGCCATCTCCAGTTTGTTCCCACGGTCGACGGCTTATTTATTCTCGCGCGGTCGTCAAGCCCAAGATAATCCTGCAGCGGTATAATGCATTTCTCAGCCGCGCTCATCATGACAAGACTTATAAACGGCAGATTCAGTTTGTCAGCCGGAGTATATTGGTTGCAAAGATATTCTCTCGCAAGTTTTTTTTCCTTATCTGTTATTGTGTCAAACCATGAGATAAGTGTCTGGTTGTCATGTGTTCCGGTATAAGCTACACAATTTGAACTGTAATTATGAGGGTAATATTCGCTTCTGCAGCCTGTATCACGCTCATCAAACGCAAACTCAAGCACCTTCATATTCGGGAATCCCGTTTTTCTGACAAGCTCTCTCACTGAATCGGTCATATATCCCAAATCCTCTGCTATTACCTCTTTTTCGCCCAGTTCCTTTCTTACCGCGTCAAACAGATCTATTCCCGGCCCTTTTTCCCAATGACCGCCGGCTGCCGTTCTGCTTCCATACGGAATAGAATAATATTCATCAAAACCGCGGAAATGATCTATCCTGACTATATCATACAGCCTGAAACAATATCTGAGACGATTTATCCACCAGCTATATCCCGTGCTCCTATGCCTTTCCCAATCATAAAGCGGATTCCCCCATAGCTGTCCGTCAGCAGAAAATCCATCGGGCGGACATCCGGCGACTGCCACAGGGACATTATTATCGTCGAGCTGAAACAGCTCCGGATTCGTCCATACATCGGCGCTGTCCATAGAAACATAGATCGGTATATCACCGATTATTTTGATATCCCTGTCATTCGCATACTGCTTAAGCCTGTTCCATTGATCATAAAACAAGTATTGAATGTATTTATGGAATCCTATATCATTGCGCAGCTCTTCCGCATATCCTTCTGCGGCGCCGTTTTTTCTCAGTCTTATATCATCCGGCCATTCAGTCCACGGCTTTCCCCCGAACTTATCCTTTAACGCCATAAACAGCGCGTAATCATCAAGCCACCACGCATTCTTATCTGTAAATCCGATAAAAGCACTATCGCTCTCTGCTCCGCTTCTGCCGTATGCTTTTCTTAAAAGAGGATATCTGTTCTGATACAATCCGCTGTAATCTATATCGTCTTCACTTTCACCCGCGGCTGCATCTGCGCATTCAGATTCTGTCAGCATCCCTTTTCTGATAAGCTCATCAAGACATATCATATAAGGATTCCCTGCAAATGTCGAAAACGACTGATACGGAGAGTCTCCGTATCCCGTAGGTCCCAGCGGAAGTATCTGCCAGAAGCTCTGATCACACAGCGCGAGCATATCAATAAATTCATATGCTTCTTTTGAAAAACAGCCTATGCCGTATTCTGAAGGCAGACTTATGATCGGCAGCAATATACCCGCTCTTCTCATCAACGCTCACTCTCCCTTTTCCTCTGTTTCTATTATAACGCCATAGTGATCCGAAACGACCGGTTTATTTTCTCCATTGAATATCACAGATGACTGCGCGACTGCACCCGGCGCGTTTTTCCAGATATAATCTATTCTCATTTTTCCATTTTCATGATCCCGCCAGCCGTCTATCTGCTTTTCTACTGTAAAACCACGGTCTTTGTTTTTTGCCAGATCATGCGTGTCATACCAGCCCGACGCCCTCATAAGATCATAGCCTTCGCCGCGAACGTCATCACGGCAGTTAAAATCTCCCATCAGCCATACCTTCGGAACTTTTCCCAGCGCCCCGTTTATCCTTTTCCACTGTTTGGAAAACGGCTCCTCTTCATCATTCCACCAGCCCATATGAACACTGTAAAACCACTCGCCGTTCGTTTTTATCCCCGGCATTTTCCTTGTTTTCCAATTTTCATAATCGTCTACTCCGCTGGCCGTTATGACATCTGTTTCCTCAATCGGGGATCTGCTCAGCAAGGCGGAGCCTTCATCATATTTGCCGTATCCGGTTTTTATCGGCAGCCATACCCAGTTATATCTCAATCCGTTTATACCAAGCAGGCGCGCCACATTTGCGGCATGATTATCACTTTTTATCGGTATTTTCTTTTGTATGAGCACCATTCCGTCAAGCTCGTCAGGCTGAAGCGCTCTTTGATCCTTCGTTTGATTTACCTCCTGAAGCGCTATAACATCCGGTTTTTCCTCAATTACCGCTTCAATAAAATCATTTAAATGCTTCTGATAATTATCACCTTCAAGGCTGTGTGTATTTAACGTAAGCAATTTCATAAAAAACACCTCTTTATAATATATCATTTATATCTGACTTGATAATGTCCGCCTTCGTTCCGTAAACCGCCTGTATTCCGTCTCCCTTCTTAATTAATCCAAGAGCGCCTTCCTTTTTCCATGCTTCCTTATCCGCGACCTTGTCCGGATCCTTTACGGTCACTCTGAGTCTTGTCATACACGCGTCAACAAGCACTATGTTTTCACGTCCGCCAAGAAGGCCTATTATCCTTTCAGCTCTGCTGTCCTCTCCAGATACTGCCTGTCCCGCGCTCTCTTCTTCATCCTCATTTTCATTCTGATAATTTCCAAGACGTCCCGGGGTAGCAAACTTGAATTTTCCTATCATAAAATACGCCACTAAATATCCCACAACAAAGAATACGGCAACACATATGATGAAATTTATTATATCTCCTCCGAGTCCGGCTTTTATCGACATCGGTATACGCGCAATGAACTCCACATTTCCGAAAGAATGCAATCTGAGATTTATTATTCCCGCCATTGCAAACGCTATACCCTGCAATACAGCATATACTACATATAACGGAACAGCGCAGAACATAAACATAAATTCCAGCGGTTCTGTAACACCCGTAAGAAATACAGCAATAGCAGTTGATAAGAACATTGAACGATAGCTCTTTCTTCTTTCAGGCTCAACTCGTCTGTACATAGCAAGCGCTACGCCTAAAAGCATGCCTGTTGCGCCGATCATCTGTCCTACCTTAAAACGCGCGGGCGTAACTGATGTGAGCAAGTTCTGATATGATGCCATATCTCCCGTATCCTTATAATTTATCAGATCTGTCACCCATGCAAGCCACAGCGGATCCTGACCAAAAACTTCTTTGCCCATATTTATTCCTGTCTGTATCTCATATGTTCCACCGAATGAGGTATAATTCATAGGTATGGTGAGCATATGATGAAGTCCGAACGGCAGAAGCAGTCTTTCCAGCGTTCCATATATAAACGGAGCGAGTATAGGCGATGTTTCTGACGAATTGGCAATCCATATTCCAAAGCTGTTTATTCCAAGCTGGACTACCGGCCATACCACGGCGAGAATAATAGATATTATTACCGAATAAAATATTACAGCCATAGGCACGAATCTCTTTCCGTTAAAAAATGAAAGCACATCCGGCAGTTTTCTGAAATTATAATATTTATTATATACTATGCCTCCGACAAATCCGGATATTATGCCAACAAACACACCCATGTTCAGCGCCGGAACTCCCAGCACAGAAACAAAATATCCGTTCACAAGTATTTCCTGACCGAACAATGTCTTTGTTACAGCCTCAGGGTCATTGAGCATTTCGGATGTGACACCAAATATCTGACCCGTTATGGCATTGATAAGTATAAAAGCGATAACAGCCGCAAACGCGCCTCCCGCTCTCTCTTTCGCCCACGAGCCGCCTATCGCGACAGCAAAAAGAATATGCAGATTGTTTATTATTGCCCATCCTATATTTTCAACTACAGATCCTATAGTCATAACGACACCTATATCGCCGCCGGCCATTTCGATAAGCTTTCCCATACTTATCATAAGGCCCGCCGCGGGCATTACCGCTATAACGACCATGAGCACCTTTCCAAGCTTCTGAAGGAAATCGAAATTTATTTTGAAGCTTTTTCCGTCATCTGATGCGGTCTTTTTTTCACCCAGCGTTATTACACCGGTTTTTCCTCCTTTTGCGTTGCCATGCTCAAATTTCATATCCAATTCCTCAGGCGCGTCACATATAAGAACAGGCGTTATCACGTTTATGCCTTTTTCTTTCATAAACGCCATATCCACCTCGGCTATAAGCTGACCCTTTTTTACTCTGTCGCCCGTGCTGACATATGATGTAAATCCTTCTCCCTTTAATTTTACAGTATCTATGCCAAAATGAACAAGCACATCTATACCGCTGTCTGAATGAAAACAATACGCGTGCTTTGTATCAGTGACAGAGCTGACCTCACCATCCACAGGGCTGTAGATTTTGCCGTCTTGCGGTATCACCGCTATTCCGTCTCCTAACACCTTTTCCGAAAACACCTTGTCAGGCACATCTTCCAATGCGACTATTTTTCCTGATACAGGCGCATTGATTATAATTTTTTTCTTTGTTGCGCTTTTCATCACAATACCTCCTCACATTTTTGTTTCTGAAATGTTTCTGCAACTTCTTGAAATTATTATATAGCATTTTTCTTTTGTTTTCAATATCTTTTTTCAAAAAATTTTAATTTCATTATTATTTAACAAATTATATAGGCTCACATTATGCAGTATTACCATTTAAATATTTTTTATTTTAAATAATTCATATGATCTGTTGACAATTCAAAAGAAAAGCGGTATAATGATTATATTAAACATATTCTATATCGTATAAATGCGATCTGCGTGACGACTTATTTTTTCATAAATATTCAGAAATTGGTCACGGATCAGATGCAAACAAGGAGGCTGCATATGGCTGTTACAATAAAAGATGTCGCGGCGTTTGCGGGAGTCTCACCTTCCACCGTCTCGCGCACATGCAATAATAATCCTTCCATAAGCAAGGAAACACGTGAAAAAGTTCTTAATGCAATGCAAAAGCTTGGATATGAGCCATCATCATCCGCTTCATCAGCACAATCCATAAAAATATTAGGTATAATTCTGCCGCCATCAGCGCGCGAAACATTTGAAAATTCATTTTTTCTTGAAGTCATCCGAGGCATAAGCAGCATATGCAACAGCAGACAGTATATAAGCACAATTATTACAGGCGAAAACTATGATGAGATCATATCCGCGGTGAAGACAATGACCGATAATGATATTATCAGCGGTTTTATCGTTGCATATTCAATAACAGACGATCCCGTTGTCGAATATCTTCATAAAGAGGGCTTAAAATATGTATTGATCGGCAAAGCCTCTAAATACACAGATCAGACCGTATATGTAGACAATGACAATATACTTGCCGGCAAAGAAGCTACTGAATATCTAATAGGACTCGGCCACAAAAATATAGCATATATCGGCAATAAAAACAGCCTTATATTTTCGGCTGAAAGAAAGCAGGGATATATGCTCTCTCTGATAAGTCATGGGCTTAAATTCACGTCGGACAGCTGCATTGAAGCCGACACCATAGAAGATGTGACTGTGTCGGTCAAAAAGATGCTCGAAGGCGAAAATGTTCCGACCGCTATGGTTGTAAGCGATGATATTTTCGCTGTAGCCGTGGAAAAAGTATGCGGTGAAATGAATATAGCGGTGCCTGAAGATCTTTCAATAATATCATTTAACAACTCTATTCTCGCCAGATTGACAGCATATCAGCTTACCTCCATAGAGATCAATTCTTTCAGGCTCGGAACCGAATCGGCTGCTCAAATGATAAAGCTTATTGAGGATCCAGATTTAGAGGCAAAAAAAATAATAATTCCGCATAAGCTGACCATAAGAAATTCGTGCTCAAAACGGATATAACCAAAAACCCGGACAACACCGTCAAACGGCAGTTCCGGTTTTTTTATTAAAAAGCTTTTTCATTTAAATAATATATAAAATGCATAAAACATCGGTATTACTTTTTTATTTTGTTAATAGAATTATACATCATTACTTGATATAATTTAATATAAGTAAGCTGTAATCATAAATGCGGACCGTACAGCTTTTAAATTAAACCAAAATGAGAGGATGAGGAAACATGAAAAGGATCATAATACCGTTCGCTTTATTTACTTCACTTATGTTGGCAAATACTGCGTTCGCTGACAATCCTATCGTCCAGACACGCTTTACCGCAGACCCGGCGCCTATGGTAAGCGAAGATGGAAAAACACTGTATCTTTTCACATCGCACGATGAGCCGGAAGGCGGAGAAAACGGCGCGATGTATGTAATGAATGACTGGAATCTGTATTCAACACAGGACATGGTCAATTACACCGATATGGGTGTGGCGGCAAGATATGATGTGTTTGAATGGTCAAGAGGAGACGCATGGGCAATACAGACTGTGAGAGGATTGGATGGCAGATACTATCTTTATGCACCCGTTACAGGACAGAGCTCCACGGCTATCGGTGTCGCGGTCGCAGACAGACCCGAGGGACCTTATAAGGATGCTTTGAGCAAGCCGCTTACGGAAAAACCTAATTTTATTGATCCGTCGGTATATGTTGACTACGAGAGCAGACGCGCGTTCATAATATGGGGCAATCCCGATCCGTATTTCGCAGAGCTCAATCCAGATATGGTAACTTTCAAAACACAGCCTGTAAGGATAAATAAGACAACAACGGCCTTCGGTACCGCCGATGCGGACAGGGGCAGGGAAACAAGATATGAGGAGGGCCCGTGGATATATAAGCGAGGAGATATTTGGTATCTCGTATATGCCGGAAACGGGATCCCTGAGGATCTTGAGTATTCAGTGTGTGATAATGACACTTTTATTGATTGGGTAGACACACTTCCTGAGGCTGACGGCACAGATGAGTATACGGCGGTAGACGGCCCGTGGACGTACGGAAATGTGCTGATGCCAACGTTTGACAGCGGAACGTTTACCAATCATCCGGGACCGATCGACTTTAAGGGTAATTCGTATTTATTCTACCATACTGCACAGCTTCCGGGGGCGAACGGGTTCAGACGCTCGGTAGCGGTGGATGAAATGTTCTACAATGAGGACGGCTCAATACAGGAAGTATCGCCTACGACCGCAGGTCCTGCGGCTCTTGGCACTCTTGACCCTTATAACCTCACCGAGGCCGAAACGATCGCTTTTTCCGAGGGAGTCAAAACAGATGAATACTATACAAACACCGCTACAGGAGATTTGACAGACACCTTTACAAACGATGACACAAAGCATGTATATGTGGACGGTATCGAAAACGGCGACTACATAAAGGTAGCAAACGTTGATTTTGGTTCAAGCAAATTATCACTGGCAAGCAGCGGTGACGGTATAAGCTATACTGTTGATACAACCGATCTCACTGACGAGGATATATATATCGCCGCATACGATGAAAATAATGTCCTCAAGCAGACAGTAAAACGCAGCGCATCTGATGATGAATGTACCGGTACAATAAACGGTGACGGTATATATTCAGTCGGCGCGTATGTCTGGGAAAAAGGAACGCAGACGCCTGTATGGCACGAAAAACAGAAGGTTGGCGAGCCGGTTCAGGCGGGTATATTCACAATTCAGGCTGCATGCGGCGGCGTTGGAGGAGAAATAGAACTTCACCTTGACTCTGCCGACGGAAAACTTATAGGCACTATGCCGGTTTCATATACAGGCGGCGAGGATATCTGGCAGACAAAGTATGCGGCTGTTACAGGCGCGGAAGGAGTTCATGATCTTTACTTTGTTTTCAAGGGTGAAGAAAGAATGGAAAATCTTTTTAGATTTGACAGCTGGAGCTTCGAAAAGAAGACTTCTGATAAAAAGCTGGTTGCATTGAACGCGCAGACAGACGAATACAAGATAGATATCCGTGAAGGCGCAAACACCGCGAATATGAAGATAACAGCTATATACAGCGATGGAACATCAGAAGATATAACATCGCTTGCAAGCGTTGAATCAGGAAACATCTCATATTCAAACGGAATAATAACAGGTGTTTCATACGGACACGCCGACATAAAAGTAAGCTATGGCGGTGTTGATGAATATGTAAAACTATGGGTCAAGGATATGGAAACAGAGGAAAAGGTTGCAAAACTTTACTCTGAGCCTTCAGATGTAACTCTCGTTTACGGCGGACTTTCATCAGATGTAAATGTGACAGCCGTTTATGAAGACGGTCACACAGAAGATGTGACTTTGAAAGCGACCTACGTTTCAAATGATCCTGATATAGCGACAGCAGAAAACGGCACGATCACGCCTGTATCTGCCGGACAGACAACGATCACTATAAGCTTTGCCGGAAAATTTGGTTCACCTGCTACAATGGAGCTGCCTGTCACAGTAAACAGCAATATGATCACGAACGGTGACTTTGAAAATGGCGAGGTATCACCATGGACGCCATTCTACGCATCGCTTGAGGTCGTAGATGACGGAACCGGAAACAAGGTACTCAGAGCGTATGACAGAAATAATGACGAGGAATACT
>CALXSW010000113.1 GCA_944391255.1 uncultured Clostridia bacterium
TTGGTTCTATGATGATAGGCTCTGTATGCGCGTGGCTCGGTTTTGTAATGGCTGACAGGCTGAAAAAGCGCAGAGATTTTTTAAGCGCGTTTATAACATCACTGACAGTGCTTGAAACGGAGATAGAATTTGGCAGGCGCGCTCTGGAAAAAGCCTTTGCGGAGCTTGACAAGGAAGAGCTGTTTGGCTTTTATCGGTTATGCCGCGATGAGATGCGGGAAATCGGTATAAAAAAGGCGTGGGAGAGAGCGGCTGAAAAGACAGCGGAGAAAGCTTATCTGAATCAGGGCGACATAAGAGCTATATCATCTCTCGGCGCTGAGCTGGGCATGACGGACGTAGGCGGACAGAAAAAGAATATAGCGAGAGCGCGTGAAATTCTTGCCGGCTGCTTTGACGAGGCTGAGTCTGATCATAAAAGGCTCGCCAAGGTGTACAAGAGCTGCGGGGTGCTTGCCGGTATATTTATAGTAATAGTGTTTATATAGTCGGAGATACGCGGTGACTATGGCGCGCGCGGTTAAAGGAGGTTCAGTATAAAATTGAATGTTGATCTAATATTTCAGATAGCAGGTGTCGGGATAGTTGTTGCTGTAATAAATCAGCTTTTATCACGCGCCGGCCGCGATGAGCAGGCGCTGCTCATCACTATTGCCGGACTGGTGGTCGTCCTGTTTATGCTGACCGAACAGATCGGAACATTGTTCGAGTCGATAAAACGGATATTTAACTTATGAAGGATCTGTTTATTGTTATAGGCGCGGGCTTTATAGGGGGAATGCTTTCGCTTATCCTGAGGAAAGAAAGACCGGAATTTTCAGTTCTGATAGCGCTTATGACGTCGGCGGTCATAGTGTTTGAGATATCGGGGTATATAGAGCGGATAATCTCGGAGCTGAAAGCTGTAATAGAGAGCTGCGGTGTGGATATAAAATATTTTACGGTCATAATCAAATCGGTGGGCGTGGCATATGTGACGCAGTTCGCGGCGGAGATACTGCGCGACAGCGGCGAAAATGCGATCGCGTCAAAGGTGGAATCAGGCGGAAAAATATGTATACTGGCTTTTGCAATGCCTGTCATGACATCATTTCTTGAGCTTTGTACGAGGGTGGTGAACGGGTTATGAAGTGGATAGTGTCATTTTTTGCCGCGGCTATAGCGGCGCTGTTTCTGAGTGTAAACGCGCAAGCGTTTGAGGTGCCGTATATAGATGGCTATGAGGAATTCGCAGAAAACGTGGAAGTGATACAGAGCGGTGATTTCAGGCTCGATATCGAAGAAATATTCAACGACCTGTTGGACAGGATACAGGGCGAGGTGAAAGGCTTTATCGGGAACACCGCCGTTATCCTCGTGCTGTCCATGCTTTCGTCCACTGTCGGAACACTTAATGACGCGTTCGGTGAAAAGAGCGCGGGACAGGCGTCATTCTTTGTATTTTTCACGCTTATAAGCGGACTGGCATTATCATGCTTTGCCGATGCGATGCTTTACGCGAAAGAAACTATATCGCTTATGTGCGGATTTATGACTAAGCTGACGCCTGTCTTGATACTTATGCTTTTTACATGCTGCAAGGCGGTGAGCGCGGCGGCGTTTGAGCCGGTGATGTCGGGAGCTGTGTTTGTGATATCAATAGTTATAGAGAAATGCCTTGTTCCGCTTATAACATTTTCGGCGGTGCTGTCTGTAGCCGGAAATGTTGGGGATAAGACGGGTATCACGGGATTTATAAAAATAGTAAAATCGCTCACAAAGTGGATAATGGCGCTTGTGATAACAATATTTACAGGTATAAACGCGATATACGGATTTTCGTCCATAGCGCTTGACGCGGTGGGCGTGAAGACTGTGCGGTTTGCCGTAGGCTCGCTTGTGCCGGTCGTAGGCGGTTTTCTGTCCGATTCGCTTGACGCGGTGGTCACGTCTGCCGGCCTTTTAAAAAATGCGGTGGGAATATCGGGTATACTTATAATCTGCGGCATATGCGTCATACCTGTTATAAAGATAGGCGTTATGCAGCTTTGTATAAGGCTTGCGGCGGCTGTAGCGGAACCTATAATAGACAAGCGTATTTCCTCGATGCTGTGGGATATGAGCGACGCTGTGACGAGCGTGTTCGGCATGGTGGTGCTGACGGCTGTCCTGTTTCTTATAAACATATGCATAATCCTGACAGCGACATCGGCGGGATAAAACGTATAATGGAGAATGATATGAGACAGTATATAATTTCAATAGCCGTGTCTGCGGTTGTATCCGCTATAGTGGGGATCATAACGCCTGACAAATGGCGGAAATATGTGCATATAGTGACAGGACTTGTGATCGTTCTGTGCATAGCAAGTCCTGTTTTTTCGCTGCTGAAAAGCGATATCTTTGAGGGGTTCAGCTATAATGACACTGTCGTTTCAAAAGACGGCGAGGAAATGCTAAGAGGTGAGCTTACCAAAGAACTGTCAGAGCGGATAGAAAATGATATTTCTGAACGTCTGAAAAAGGAAAACGGCATAAATTGCAGCGCGGAGGTGAAAATATCGGTGAATGATGAAGGGGCAATAGAGGGAGTTGATGAGATAATATTATATGGTGATAAAATGAATGGCGCGGTATATAGCAGATTAAAGGAAATTTACGGAACCGACGAGGTGATTTACGGTGGAGCTGAAAAAAATACTCCAGAACAGGAATAATCGGATCATGCTTGTAATATTAATAATTGGGGTTGTGATAATAATGTTTTCGGGCATGAGAAAGGGAGCGGAGAGCGAAAGCTTTGTATCTGATGATTTTTCGGGAGGTGAGGAACGGCTAAGCGAAATTTTATCTCAAATAGATGGTGTGGGAGAGGTGTCGGTGATGATATCATATGCGTCAACGCCGGAAAAAGACATTGCATATGACAGCGACAATACAAGAGCCGTCACGGCAGGCGGCGAGGTCATGGTAAAACGTGAGCTGTATCCGGAGGTGGAGGGAGTCATAGTTACAGCTGATGGAGCGGGAGATGCCGCGGTGAAAAATAAGATCAAGGAGGCGGTGATAGCGATCACAGGCGCAAGCGCGCATCGCGTGTGCGTATATGAGCGGAGCGGCAGCGCGCGGAAAAACGCTGATTGACAGCGCTGCCTGAATGAAATATTGTGTGTATGGAGATGAGATGATGACTTTTAGAAAGAAAGAAATTGTTGCGGCATCCTTGGTGGTGCTTATAGGTATGGCCGGATATCTGAACTGGTCGTATCAGGACACGATACATGTGCGTGATAACGAGAGCTATGTTGAGACCGGCAAGATGCTTGGCGAGGCGGAAATGGTTTCAGCCAATAACAGCGCTACAGAGGCGGACGAGGACGGAGCTGAAGACACGGCTGAGGAAACAGCTGCTGAAACAGGATCTGGAGCAGATGAGCAGGAGGGAGCAGCTGAGGAAACTGCCGCGGTCATGAGTATAGACGAGGCAAAAATGAACAGGGAGGCAGCTCGGTCAAAGGCTATGGAGGTTCTCAAAAGCACGTCGGCAGATGGATCGATAGATGAGGCGACAAGGACACTTGCCGGAGAGAAGCTTGTAAGCTGCGCCGCAAATATAGAAAAGGAGAATGAGATCGAAAGCGTAGCGGCGGCAAAGGGATTTTCTGACGTGTGCGCGTACATAAACGAGGAAACGGCTACGATAACGGTAAAAAGTGATGGAATGCAGCCGGAGGATATACAGAAGCTTACAGATGTGGTAATAAGCACCGGCGGTATAAAGGCGCAGAACGTCAAAATCGTGGAGATAAAGTAGAATAATCAACAGCGCTATTGAAAAATCCGTATCTCTGTGTTATAATAGAAATAATATAATTTATAAATGGGAGGACGGACATAATGGAAGAAAATATCAATGAAACTGCTCCTGTAGAAGCAGAGGAAGCGGTTGAAACTGAAGCTGCCGAAGAGGTAACTGTTGAGCCTGAGGCACCGGCTGAAAATCAGACAGAAGATGAGGAAACGATCGGGAATATAAAGATATCTGTTGAAGTGGTGTCAACGATAGCCGGAATAGCCGCCTCTGAGATACACGGTGTTTCATGTATGTACACATCATTTGTAGATGGAGTTGCGCAGCGTCTTGGAGCAAAGCGCAACAATACAAAGGGTGTAAGGGTGGATATGTCATCAAACAGTGTAAATATAGATCTGTACATTGTTGTCGATTACGGCATAAAGATACCCGAGCTTGCGTGGGAAATACAGGAAAATGTCAAGAACAGTGTTGAAACGATGACCGGTTTAAAGGTGTCAAAGATCAATATACACATTGAAGGTATAAATTTTGACACAGATAAAGCGGAGGAGCCGGAAGAATAAGAGTAACAATAAGAAAACAAGCAGTGCCGGATAAAATGCACTGCTTGTTTTTGTTATTTCATTTCCAACGTGAATTCAAATGTTGTTAAATGCGACGCTCCGTCCTCGCTCGGCTCACTTTTTACTGATATTTTCTCATTATGCAGCCGTATTATATTCTGCACAAGGGAAAGGCCGAGTCCGGCGCCGGACTTGTCTTTTGTCCTCGATGAGTCGGTTTTGAAAAATCTGTCAAAAATATTTTTGCAGTCCGCCTCGCTAAGACCATCGCCGGTATTTGAAACAGAAACGTGCGCCTTGCCGCCTTCTACCCATGTTTTTATCTCGATAGTTGTGTTTTTATAGCTGAACTTTACAGCGTTGTCTATAAGATTCAAGAGCACGCGTTTTATCTGATCCTTATCTCCGAGAGTTATGAGCTTGTCAGGTCTGAAATCAACATTGACGTCAAGCTGCGCTGCCTCTATTTTTGCTTCGAGGCTTATAAGAGTAGTGCAGATCAGATTTACTATATCGAACTCGCTTATATCGAGTCTGAACTGATCAGACTGCATTTTTGACATTTCAAGCATATCATTTACAAGCTTTGTGAGTCTTGTCGATTCGTCAAGAACTATTTTGAGATAATCGTTGCGCGAGCTGTCGTCTATCGTTCCGTCAAGCATGCCCTGCACAAATCCGGATATACTCGTCATAGGTGTGCGCAGCTCATGCGACACATCTGAAATAAACCGCTGTCTTTGCTTGTCCGATTTCTCTATGGAGCTTGCCATGAAGTTAAATGTGGACGCGAGCTGGCCTATTTCGTCCTGTGATGTGACCTGGACACGTTCGTTAAATGAGCCGGACGCTATATTCCGCGCCGCTTTATTTATTTCTACTATTGGCGCTGAGATTTTTTTTGCCTGGTAGTATACAAGGATAAACGCTATAAGGATCGCGAAGCATGACGACAGCAAAAACATAAGCATCATTTCCATAACGCTCTTGTTAAGATCCGAAACATGGCGGTTAAATATTATAGCGCCTATTACGTTCGATTTGTAATGGAGCGGAAACGCGACAGATATTACCTTGTGATCATAATAATCATTAAAGGTGGATTTAAAAGTCACGATCTGATCCGTGTCAATACATTCCATTATAGCGTCAGGCACAGAATCTATGCCGCATGTGCTTTCAAATACCTCTCCGTCGCGGTTCATAACGAGGATATCGGATTTTGTAAAGCGCGACCATGAATTTAGTATCTGCGTATATCCCTGTACCGACATCGCATCTTTTCTTTCTATCTGCATCATTACAGTATGCTGTTCAAGCGTGCTTGCGACAGACACAACTGTTTCGATCTGTTTTCTCAGTATAAGCTGTGAAAATATGCATGACATAAATATAGATATAGATATCAGCACCATAGCCAAAAGTATAGCGTATGTCCAGAACATACGCCCGAATATACTTTTAAACATGTCATCTTACCTCGAATTTATAGCCTACGCCCCAAACTGTTTTAAGCGACCAGTTAGCGTCAACCCCCTCGAGCTTTTCGCGCAGACGCTTTATATGCACGTCTACCGTACGAGAGTCACCGAAGTAATCAAATCCCCAAACTTCTTCAAGAAGCTGTTCGCGTGTGAATACCCTGTTCGGGTTAGAACCGAGAAAATACAGCAGCTCAAGCTCCTTAGGCGGGATCTCCATTATCTTTCCATCTATTTTTACCTCATAATTTGAAAGGCTCACTTCAAGCTTGTCAAACGAGATACAGTCATTTTCAGGTGTGTTTGATTTCATTTCTGTACGGCGCAGTATAGCCTTTATTCTCGCCACAAGCTCTTTCGCGTCAAATGGCTTTACCATATAGTCGTCAGCGCCAAGCTCAAGACTCAGCACCTTGTCAAATGTCTCACCCTTTGCTGTGAGCATTATTATCGGGATCTCCGAGGTCTTTCTTATTTCACGGCACAGCTGATTGCCGTCCATTTCAGGCATCATAATATCAAGAACCGCAATATCCGGCTTTTCTGCCTTGAATACATTGAGTGCCTCTTTACCGTTATTCGCTGTGCATACAACAAAATCTTCCTTTTCAAGATATAGCTTTATCAGCTTAACGATATTGACATCATCATCTACAACCAAAACCTTTGTGGGCATAAAATCACATCCTTATAAATCATATTTTCATATTACATTCATTATAGCATATATTTTCAAAATATAAAAGTATTTTTTTATTAAAAAAATATGAATATTTACAAATTGAAAAATATGTGTTAAAATAATTTATGATAAAATGCAACCTTTTGGGGTGCTAAAACGTATTACTAATGAAGGCGAGGTAAGTGCTTATGTATCGATACACATATGACGAGGCTGTGAACAAGTTTATAGACACTGTCTATAGGCTCGCTTTAGCGCGCACTAAGTCGCCTGAAAACGCAGAGGATATCACGCAGGACGTGTTTTTAAAGCTTATTCAGCATAAGCGTGGATTTGACAGCGAGGAGCATTTGAAAGCGTGGCTTTTGAGAGTAACTATAAATCTTACAAAGGATCTTTTTTCTTCATCGTGGTTTAAAAAGACAGAAGAGCTTGATGAGAATATATCGGTACATATTGAAGAAAAAAGTGAATTGTTTTACGCGCTTATGGAGCTGCCGCAAAAATACAGAACGGTGATACATCTGTATTATTATGAAGGCTATTCGGTAAAAGAGATAGCTGAGATAACAAAAGCGTCAGAGGGCACGGTGAAATCACAGATGCACCGCGGCCGAGAGATGCTTAAAACTATACTGGAAAGAGAGGTGAGCAATGGTGACGGATGATGAATTGAGAAAAGAATATGCGGAAATTTTCGATAATATTCATGCTGGTGATGAGCTTAAAAACAGGATCCTGAATCAGCACCCGAAGAAGAAACGGTATCCAAAGCCATTTATTGCCTCTGCAGCAACGGTTGCGGCAGGAATAATGATTTTTGCCGCAGTGCATAACGTGACATTTGACCGCAGCGGAAATGATGATGTCATATCGGAAACGGTGACGACTGTTGACGGTACGAAACCGGAAAAAACTCCTTTTGCTGCTGCGAGTGGATCAGAGCAGGCTGATAATACAAACGATCAGCCGGCTGACGGCGCGCAGCAGGAAAAAACATCTGACAATGTTGCAAACAATGCTAAAACTAAAAAAGACGAGGCAGCCGCGGGATCCGGAGAAAGCGCTGCCGCATCATCAGGAAGTGAGAGCAAGACGAGTGAGCAGCTTGAAAAGGAAGCTCTGGCAGAGGCGAACAGCACATACAAAAAGGCTGAGTCGAGCGTGAACAGAAATTCAGGAAGCAGCCGCCCGTCAGGCAATACATCACAGAGCAGCGGTTCAGTCGGTCAGTATACTGCACCGTCGTATTCATATAAAAATGATAATGCATCGGGAGGCAGTTTATCATCGGCAGAAGAGAATAACACAGCTGAGAACAACGGCGCAGAAAATGCTCCGGAAGCAGCGGCGCAGTTTTCAGCAGCTGATGATGTGAAAACGGAAGCAGAAATAGGATCGCGTGCAAGCACAGATACAGGCTCCAGTTCGGGCACTGCTTCGTCAAGCATGCCGGCTCATGCGGGCGCGGGCGGCGGAGTGAATGCTCAGCACAGCGGCTCGATGCCTATGGTATCATCTGCATTGGCAGACATGCAGGAAATGTGGGATAATGACAGGTATTTTAATTATATAGGCAAGGATATAATCGCATGTATTGAATCGGTCAGAGGATTTAGCTATATCGGTGAAGATGGCGGATACTTCACTGTTGACGAGACCGGAGAAATATATGATGACACACGAACATTTGAGTTTTCAAATGGAAAAGACACACTTATTCTGACATCGACGACAAACACAGCTATTGCAGGCGCTTATATGCAGAGTTCAGACTACGAAAAACGAAATATAAACGGCAAAGAGGCGGCAATACTCGCTCAGGATAATAAATATGAATGTTATATGATAGACGGAAACGTTTTGTATATAATTGAAGTATGCACATCTGACAGCGGAGTGTTTGAGGATGTCATTATGTCGCTGTAAAGGGCGTAAATAACAGAGGGAATACATTGAAAAAGCGGCGCTTTTTCGGTGTATTCCTTTTATATTTGACATATTATTAAAAATATGTTACAATGAGGGGAGTAAATACGGAGGAAAATAATATGGTTTTTTCAAGTATAGTGTTTTTGTTATATTTTCTTTCGTTTGTTTTGGGGATATATCATCTGGTTTCACCGAAATATAAAAATATTGTCCTTCTTGTGGCGAGCTTTATATTTTACGCATGGGGCGAGCCTGTATATGTGCTGCTGATGATGTTTTCCGCGTTCTTTAATTATGAGAGCGGTATATGGCTGGAAAGAACAAAATACAGAAAATTATGTTTGACGATCAATATTGCTGTAAACATAGGTATGCTTGTGTATTTTAAGTATACAAATCTGATACTTACCACATTCGGATTTCCTGCCGCTGATATTGCACTTCCTATCGGAATATCGTTTTACACATTTCAGGCGCTGTCCTATACTATAGATGTGTACCGTGGCAAGACAAAGGTGCAGAAAAGTCTTATGCTCTTCGCATTGTACCTGTCATTATTCCCTCAGCTTATAGCGGGACCGATAGTCAGATACAGCGATATATCATCGCAGCTGAAAAACCGCAGGCATACGTCAAAGCAGTTTATGGACGGCGCGTGCCGGTTCTGTGCCGGTCTTTGCAAAAAGGTCATAATAGCTAACAGCATAGGCAGGCTGTGGGCTGAGGTCAGCGCGATGAACGGTTCTGAACTAACTATGGCATGGGCATGGCTCGGCGCTTTAGCGTTTGCGATACAGATATATTTTGATTTTTCAGGCTATTCCGATATGGCTATAGGACTTGGCAAGATATTCGGGTTTGAATTTCCGGAAAATTTCCGGTATCCATATATGTCAAAAAGCATTACGGAATTCTGGCGCAGATGGCATATAAGTTTGAGCAGCTGGTTTAAGGAGTATGTTTACATACCTCTTGGCGGAAACCGCGTCAAAGTCGCAAGACAATACATAAATATACTTGTTGTATGGCTGCTCACAGGGTTGTGGCATGGCGCAAGCTGGAATTTTGTTTTGTGGGGATTATATTATGCGATACTGCTGATAATAGAAAAGCTGTTTGTATTAAAGCATATAAGATCAATGGGCAAGCTCGCTCATATATACGCTATGTTTTTCGTGCTTCTCGGCTGGGTCATATTCGCCGTGGAGGATACCGGCGGGATCGTATCTTATATAGGCGCGATGTTTGATCTGGGTAATACAGGCTTTGCAGATCGTGAGTTCCTGTTCACTCTGATGTCAGACGCTATTCTTATAATAACAGCGCTCGTTGTTGCGACGGGAATACCAAAGCTTATATATTCACGGCTGCTGACAGGTAAATGGGAGCTTATAAAATACGCGGCTGCTGTTATCGGCTTTGCGGTATGCGTCGCGTATCTCACAGACGACACGTTCAACCCATTTTTATATTTCAGATTCTGAGGAGGCGCGGTATGAAGAAACTTAATAATATTATTGCGCTTGTGTTCATGTTTGGATTTATAGCGTATGCTCTTGTAAATCTGTTTCATGCGCCTTATGAGAAGTCGGAAAAGGAGAACAGGTATCTAACGCAGCTGCCGCAGATATCGTTTTCAAAAATTTTTGACGGCAGCTTTATGACGGAGTTTGAGCAGTACGCGGCTGATCAATACAGATGGCGCGACAGCGCTGTTTCGATCAAGGCGTCGGTTGAAAAGCTGCTTGGTAAGAAAATGAATAACGGCGTCTATTTCGGTAAAGATGATTATCTTATAGCAGAGCCATCTCCGTTTGATCCGGAAAAGATAAATAAGGGCTTGGCAGATCTTCTCTATCTTGCCGGAACTACAAAATACAATGTGTCATTCGCTGTTATCCCGACTGTTTTCGAGATCGAGCAGGATAAGCTTCCGATGTTCTCGTATGAGGATACGGAACAGAAAATAATTGACTATGCTCATAATGCCGTATTCGGGAAGAATATATATGTAAGCGATGTCGGCTCACATCTTAATGAGCATAAGGACGAGTATATATATTATCGCACAGATCATCATCAGACAGCTCTCGGCAGCTATTATATATATGAAAAACTGGCTGAGGCTCTTGGATTTGAAAGATATTTTATAACGGATTTCAACCGTGAGATATTGTCTGACAGCTTTTACGGCTCATCATGGGCGAGAGCGAGCATAGGCGGCATAACTCCCGATATACTGGAAAAGTTCACGCATTGGAGCAATATGGAATTCTATGTGAGATATCCTCTTGAGGACAGGGAGCGCGACAGCCTTTATGATTATTCCCTCGTTGAGAGCAGCGAGCCTTACGCCGTATATCTTGGCGGAAATCACCCGCTGATAGAAATAAGCTCTCAGGCCGGCACAGGCAGAAAATTAGCAATAATAGGTGATTCATATGCGCGCTCTGTCATACCGTTTTTAGCAAATCATTATGACGAGATAGCTATGTTTGATCTGAGAGATTATACAGGCAGTGTCGAGGGGTATATGGACGAGCATGCTATAACGGAGCTTTTAGTGATGTACAGCACAGAAACCCTCACAACTTATGGGAATTAATGTATAAATATCTTGACGCAGAGGGGGATTGGTGTTATAATAATAACGGTCACTAATTTTATCATCAACTAATATAAGGAAGGTAAATAAAATGAGCAATGTGTTTGTAACAGATTCGATAAAATATATAGGCTGCGACGATCACGACATAGATTTGTTTGAGAGTCAGTATATAGTTCCGGACGGCGTATCGTATAATTCATATGTGATAATGGACGAAAAGATAGCGGTTATGGACACCGTAGATTCACGCAAAACAGATGAGTGGTTTGAAAATCTCGCGGCTGAATTGGGCGGCAGAACACCTGATTATCTCGTTGTTCTCCATATGGAGCCTGACCATGCGTCAAACGTGGGTAAAGCTCTTGAGAAATATCCTGATATGAAGATAGTCGGCAATGCTGCTACTTTCAGAATGTTTGGACAGTTCTTTGATAATGATATATCAGACAGAATGGTAACTGTAAAGGAAGGCGATGAGCTTGATCTCGGCTCACATAAGCTGAAATTCGTAATGGCGCCTATGGTTCACTGGCCGGAGGTAATGGTCGCATATGATATGACAGAAAAGGTTCTTTTCGCTGCTGACGCTTTCGGACGTTTTGGCGCTCTCGATGTTGAGGCAGAATGGGCATGTGAGGCGAGAAGATATTATTTCAATATCGTTGGTAAATACGGAAAGCAGGTTCAGGCATTGCTGAAAAAAGCGGCGGCGCTTGATATAGAGATCATCTGTCCTCTCCACGGACCTGTGCTCAAGGAAGATCTTGGATACTATATCGGTCTGTATGATACATGGTCAAGCTATAAGCCGGAGGTTGACGGAGTGTTTATAGCGTATGCGTCTATTCATGGAAATACAGCTGTTGCTGCAAATAAGCTTGCTGAAATCTTAAAGGCTAAGGGCGCTGAAAAAGTTGCGATAGCAGATCTGTCGCGTTCAGACCTTGCTGAATGTATAGAGGACGCTTTTAAATATTCAAAAATGGTGCTTGCCGCATCGTCATATGACGCGGGAGTCTTCACTCCTATGCATGACTTTATAGAGCATCTTAATATGAAAGCGTATCAGAACAGAAAGATAGCTCTTATAGAGAACGGCTCATGGGCGCCTACAGCATTGAAGACAATGAAGGGTATGCTTGAAAAGATGAAGGATATAACTATATGTGAGAATACTGTGACTATAAGATCAAAAATGAAGGATTCTGACATACCGGCTCTTGAAGCGCTCGCTGATGAGATATTAGCATAATAAAAAAGACTTTTGAATTTTGAACCGACTCCCCAAAGACAGACTAAAGGGAGTTCGGTTCTTTTTAAGTCTTTTTATTATTTAGGTTTTCTTACAACAAGATAAATAAGAACTATCGCCGCTGCCGCAGAAACAAACGTCCATAAGGAAATCGGAACGCCGAGAAACAGTCCTATAAGATTATAGAATATCATAGAAACTGAATATGCGAACATCATCTGATATCCGAATGCGATCATAAACCATTTAGCGCTT
The DNA here is from genome assembly GCA_944391255.1 of uncultured Clostridia bacterium. Taxonomy (GTDB): domain Bacteria; phylum Bacillota; class Clostridia; order UBA1381; family UBA1381; genus Ornithomonoglobus. The sequence continues at coordinate 12,570 of CALXSW010000113.1, forward strand.
CCAAGCTCGCGCTTATAAGCTCCCATCGCTGCTACACACGGCGCGCAAAGCTGATTGAATATCATAAATGACAGCGCCGCCGCCATTGAAAAGTCAGCAGCGAACAGACTGTATACCGCGTTTCCGGCTTCTTCCATATTCTGAAGTCCGTAAAACACTCCCATTGTGCCTACGATATTTTCCTTAGCTATAAAGCCTGTGAGAGTCGAAACAGCCGTTTTCCAGTCGCCAAAGCCGAGCGGAACAAATATCCATGCGAACATTCTTCCTATATACGACATAAGGCTGTTTTCTATGTCAGTAGCTCCGAATCCGTTTTCTGTTATACCGTAGCTTGACATGAACCATATAACTATAGTTGCGAGAAGTATAAGAGTGCCGGCTTTTTTTATAAATGACCAGCTTTTATCCCACATGCTCTTTAGCGCGTTTGAAAGAACAGGCATATGATAAGCCGGAAGCTCAACTACGAACGGAGATGGATCAGTGTTAAACAGGCGCAGCTTTTTCAGTATCGTGCCGCTTATTACAACGCTTATAAGTCCTAAAAGATATGCTCCCGCCGCGATCGCCGGACTGCCGCCGCAAACAGCGCCGACTATAAAAGATATCATAGGTATCTTTGCGCCGCATGGAATAAAAGTGGCAGTTATGATCGTGATCTTTCGTTCTCTGTCGTTTTCTATCGTTCTCGACGCCATAATAGCCGGAACACCGCAGCCTGTTGAAACGAGCAGCGGTATAAATGATTTTCCGGACATTCCGAATTTTCGGA
>CALXSW010000114.1 GCA_944391255.1 uncultured Clostridia bacterium
ATAATGACAATAGACGCGTTTTGCAACAGAGTTGTATCAAATAATTATCATGCGCTCGGAATAGATCCGGCTATACGCATAGCCGATCACGCCACGCTTGAAATGCTGAGAGATGAGGCGATAGAAAAGCTGTTTAATGAAATGTATGTGGAGCTTTACGAGAATGATCCGAATAACAGAGAGCGCACAGACAGGTTTGAGCGTCTTGTCCAATGCTATGGCACAGACAGGAATGATAACGCGCTTGGGAAGCTGCTGAAGGATGTGCATGGGTTTGCTGTTTCGTTCAAGGACGTAGATGCATGGCTCAGTAAATCGGCGGAGCTGTATTCCGGCGACGAATATGAAAAACAGCGATTCAACAGCGTGAAAACCAAGATTGAGCGATGTCGTGATAATTTTGAGGAGTATAAGAGGAAATTTGACGAGTATGGCGAAATTGCAGAGGATAAGAAGAATTATTCGAAGATAACATCAACGGCGGAAAAGCTTTCCGTTGTGCTGAATGCGGCTGTAAACGCGTCGTCATTTGATGAATTGGAATCTCTTAATAAAGAGTATTTTGAAAGGAAGAGCTGGAGTAAATTTGTCACAGTCGCGTCAAAGCTTACAGATCAGGACTTTCTTGAAAGATATGGAGAAATGGCGAAGGCGTCAGATGACATAAAGGAAACTATAAAAAAGCTGTGCGGAAAAAAGCGGTACGGCAAGCAGAACAATGAATACGCAGGACAGCAGATAAGCGACATAGTTTTTATCGTAAGAGAATATATAAAAAAGTATGACGAGGAAAAGAAAAAGCTGAATGTCTTTGAATTTTCAGATATTGAGCATAAGGCATACGAGCTTTTCTCCGGAAGTAAAGAAGTAAGAGATTCATATAAAAATAAATATGACGAAATACTTATAGACGAGTATCAGGACACAAACGAGCTGCAGGACAGTCTTTTTGAGATAATCTCAAAGAAAAACAGATTTATGGTCGGAGATCTAAAGCAGAGCATATATCGTTTCAGAGGCGGAGATCCGTATATATTCAAGGAAAAATCAGATCGTTTTGAAAGTGATGATAATGATGATATTAAAATAGTTCTTTCACAAAATTTCAGAAGCCGGCAGGAGATACTCCGCGGAGTGAATGATATTTTCAGCCTTGTGATGAACGAAGATGTCGGAGATGTCGATTATAAAAAGGAAAAGCTCAGAAGACTGACAGCCAACAAGGATTATGACGAGCCGGAGCTGTGCAGCGAGATAAAGCCTGAATACAAGCCCGAGATGCATTATCTTTATTACGCGAAATCGGATCAGAATGAGCTTGATAAGAAGGATCATCAGGTCATATTCATCGCGGATAAAATAAGAGAGCTTCTCGACAGCGGCGAGGAGGTATATGATAAAAAGCTTAAGCGGAAAAGACCGCTTATGAAAAAGGATATAGTAATACTTGAACGCTCTGTCAGGGATAACGGACAGGATCTTGTGAGCGCGCTTGCGGAACGCGGTATAGAAGCATATGTAAAAACGACATCATATTTCAAATGCCGCGAGATCGTTGTTATGATGTCGGTAATAAATATTATAAATAACGCATTGCAGGATATACCGTTTATCGCGGTGATGCGCTCGCCTATATGGGGTTTTACAGATGAGGAGCTTGTCAGAATAAAATACGAGTACCCGCGCCCTAATATGGTTATGTCAATGCGCGCCTGCGCGGAAGATGAAGGCGGCGAACTGGGCGCAAAGTGCAAAAGAGCTTCGGAGCAGCTTAAAAGATGGCGGCAGTATGTCAGGAAGATGTCGGTAGCTCAGCTCATATGGTCGATATATGAGGAGACAGGATTTTTTGATATTATCGGCGCGATAGACGAGGGCGAGGAAGCGCAATTCAATCTTAAGGTCCTTTATGAGAAAGCGTACGAATATGAGAAAACAGGCTTTAAGGGACTTGCAAACTTTATAAGATATATAGAGCGTGAGGAAAGCAACGAGGAAAACATGGAGAGCGTGAGCCTTGTCGGTGAAGAACAGGACGTTGTAAGGATAATGACGTTCCATAAGAGCAAGGGACTCGAATTTCCGTATGTATTTGTCGCAAATCTTGGAAAGATATTTTACAGAGGAGTCGATTCAGCGGCTATCATGCATAAGGATCAGGGAATAGCTATAAAGTCGGTCGATATGAGCGCGCGTGTAAAATCATCTAATGACGGCTATGACGTAATATCAGAAAGAAACAGAGCAGAGGACATAAGCGAGCAGCTCCGCGTTTTGTATGTGGCTCTTACGAGAGCGAAAGAAAGGCTGTTTGCCGTGGCGAGTGTTGAGCATAAGACGGAGATGAGCGAGGACGAGATAATGATCATGCTCCGCGAAAAGGCGAAAAGGTTCAGCGATGATAATCTGGCTGCTGCCGATGTAAAGGGATTTTCGGACTGGGTGTGTCCTGCCGCAAGCGTCAGCACTGAAACATGGAAATTCGAGCTGCATAATATGGCGGAATACTGCTCACCGGTGTATGAGGAGAATGCGGAAAAAGCAGAGGAGAAATCAGAACAGGAGATAGACGAGAATGAGGTGCGCCGCGTTATAGGCGAGCTTATGGGATACAGATATAAGTATACCGAGCTTTCAGAGATACCATCAAGAGTATCTGTAACGCAGCTAAAGGAGCGCGAGCTGTCAAGGGAGAGCGAGGAAGCAATAGCTGAAAATGAACCGGAAAGCAGGGGCGGAGAAGATATATCTTATATGCGAATGCAGTCAAAACCGAAATTCATGCGCAAGGGCGAGCTTTCGCCGAACGAAAAGGGAACTATATATCATCTCATAATGTCAAAGCTTGACTATGACAAGATACGCGGGTGCGGCGCTGACGCAATAGATGAGGAGTGCAGCCGCCTTGTGGAAGAAGGAACGGTGCGTGAATCTGATATGAAAATCGTTCGGCGCGAGAACGATATATCAGCTTTCTTTGAAAGCGACATAGGAAAACGCGCGCTGAGCGCTCAAAAGCTGTACCGCGAAAAACCGTTTCAGATAGCTATACCGTTGAGTGAGTACGATCCTGAAACGGAAAACGCGTTTAATGAAAACGGCGAGAAAAAATACAGCGGAGAAACAATTATATTGCAGGGTATAATAGATATGTTTTTTGAGGAAAACGGCGGTATAGTCATCGTCGATTATAAAACCGACAATGTTTCATCGTCATCGCCTCAGGAAATACGGGCGAGGTATAAAAAACAGCTGGAGTTGTATTCAGAAGCCGTTTCAAAGCTTACAGGAAAGCCTGTAACGGAGTCTGTTCTGTATCTGGCAAAAACAGGCGAAACGGTATAGTCGGCTATGCTTTGTGGCACGAGCCGTTTTACCGGCACCTA
>CALXSW010000115.1 GCA_944391255.1 uncultured Clostridia bacterium
GGAAGAACCGCGTATACAGGCGCGCAAAATACGCGAAATAGAAGATACTCTCGAAAAGGGCAATACAATATACGGCGTTGCTGATCCGGCTATCTGGGATGAAAGCAGAGGCAGGGATGGCACGATAATAAGAATGTTTGAAGAAGAAGGTGTTTATTTCGATAAGGGCAAAAATGACAGGCTCAGCGGTAAAATGCAAGTTCACCATCGTTTAAAGTTTGACGAGCTTGGCAGGCCTATGATGTATGTATTTAACACCTGCAAAGCTTTTATACGAACGATACCTAACCTTATTTACAGCACTAAGAACGTTGAAGATATTGATACAAATTTGGAGGATCATGATTATGACGCTATGAGATATTTCTTTATGGAGAATCCTATAAGATCTCCTAAACCTGTTGATATACATAATAAAAATTATAATCCGTTAAAATAAAATATATTGCAAAGGAGTACATACAATTGATCAAAGAAAACAATAACGCAGAATCAAATCAGGAAGTCGTTAATCCTGAAGGCGCAGAATATAATGCGGAGCTCGCCGAACCGCAGCTCAATACAAGTACTGAAACAACACCTGACGACATTATAAATATGTCTGATGATGACTTTGAAAAATATATAAACAACGCTAAGAATAATACTATACCTAAAGATTCCTCTGCTCCTGCTGTCAACGAGTCTGACGATGAGTCTGATACTGATGATGATACTGATAATGAGCCGTCTGTCGCTGATGAAGATGTTTCAAAAAATGCAACACCAAATGCTGAGCAGACTGTTCCTTTCAAGTCTTTTGCTACTGAAGGTGATTTCGAAAACGCTGTACAGGAGCGTATCAATCATGCTTTTGGTAAAAGATTTCAGGCAGAGAGAAAGCAAAACGAACAGCTTGACGCTTTGTACGCAAGGGCTAAACATTTTATTCCCGGGATAACAAGAGAAAATCTGCTTGAAAAGCTTGCCGATGATATGTATGAGCAGGCTCGTAACAACGGAGACGATCTCAGCGCGATGGAAGAGCGAGAAGCTCTTGAACTTAAAGCTCTTAGATATGAAGAACAGCAAAGACAAATAGAGAGTCAAAGGAAGTATAATGAACAGGTTGAACGCAAACGTAATGAAATGCTCAATCATGAACAGCTTATTCAGCTTATGGATGATGACTTTTCTATTCGCGGCTATGCTGAAAAAGATAAAGCTTTTGAGAATGATCTTCGGAGCGGTAAGACTGTTATAGAAGCATATAAGGCAGCAAAGAAACGTAATGCTGAAACTGCTGCCAATAATCCTCCACGTCAGATAAAACGCAAGTCCATTACTCAAAATGCGACTACCCCTCGCAAGGGCAGCGGTGACGTGAAGATCGATCCGTCTAAGTATTCTGATTCCGATTTTCTTAAATACATTGAAAGGTGCAAAAAATCATATTAAATTTATTATAAGTGAGGTGTTTTTTTAAATGGCAACTGATGAAATTTTAAATGCCAATCTTACAACTTCCAGCGGTATGGCCCCGTTGATGGAGGCTATACTCAATCGTTATGTTCGTGAAAACAAGACTACCGAAAGAAAGTATACACAGTTTGGCCAGAAGGTTTCTATTCCTAAGGGCAAGACTAAGACTATCGCATTCGACAAGGTATCTCCTCTCCCGAAGGCAATCGTGCCTCTCAGCGAAGGTGTTACCCCTCGCGGCGAGGCTCTGCATATTACTCGCATAAAGGGCGAGCCTGATCAGTACGGTAATTACGTCACTTACACTGACCAGCTTGATTTCTATGCCAATGATCCGTCCCCGGAGGTTCTTAAGTATACCGACCTGCTTAAAGAAAATCAGGCTGAAACATATGAATATATTGACAGTCTCGAACTGTCGTCCGGTACAAATGTATTATATGCCGGCACTGCTACAAGCAGATCAACTCTTGCTGATGTACTTACTGTTAAGGATATAAGACGCGCCGCTACTCAGCTTGCGAGAAATAAGATCAAAAAGGCTGACGGTACTGATTATATAGCATTTGTCCATCCTGATGTTGTTTACAACATCTGGTCTGATGATGAATGGCAGAAGCCTAATACTTATGCTGATGCCACCGCAATATACAGCGGCGAGGTCGGCAGACTGTTTGGTGTACGCTTTATCCAGGATCCTGAGGCTGTTGTATTCAGATCGTATAAGTTCGAAGATAAATATCCTGAGTTGTCTATTATTAAGGTAGATGCTGCCGGTAAGAAAATTTATGTTGCTGAAACGATCACAACAACATCATCTTATACAAGCAAAAAGATCCTTATAGATAACATAAGATATACTATAACATCCGCAACTGCAGGAAGCAACGGCAACGGATATCTTACTATCACAGAAAGCCTTACAAATGCTTTTGTTGAGCCTGATATGAAAATATATCCTGATGGCGCCGGATCCGGCGGTAAACCTGTTTATTCCACAATCGTTATCGGCGCTAATGCGTTTGGCACTTCCGGTGATGATAATACTGAAATGATCAACAAGGCTCTTGGCAGCGCCGGCACTGCCGATCCTCTTAATCAGCGCGGAACTTACGGCTGGAAGGGCGATCATTTCTTTAAAATAATTGAACAGCAGGCACTTGTAAGAATTGAGTCGCTTGCATCTGTTGATTAATATATAGAGCGGCTCATGCCGCTCTTGAAAGGAGTTTATTATGGCACGAAATACTATTGTTGAAAAAGAGAAGATAGAGGCTGCTGCCGAAACTTATCTTGATGATAATAATGCAGCTGTTGAAAGTAAAAACAAAAAAAGAGAAGCCGCTATTGAGGCTTATCTTAATGAGAATGTTACTGTAGTTATCCCCCGTCCGCAGAACGTTGTCGGCGAGACTGACACAACCGTAACTGTAAACGGCGTAATTTACCAGATCATGTATGACGTACCTGTTTCTGTTCCTCGTTATGTTGCTGAGGTTATTGAACACAGCATGGATATGCAGCGTGTTATCTCTGAAATAAAAGACAGGAACAGGGCTGACGCCGGAAAAAATCCGATCGCTGATCTTTAAGGTGATGGTTTATTATGTCAAAGCAGAATGATGTTTTATATGTATATAATGGCAATGTATCAAAGGATCTGTTTGCCAAAGCTATGCGGTGCTTTAATATATATAAGTCCGACAAGGAAAAGCTTGTACAAAGAATAAAGGATGACGAGCGATTTTATAGACGCAGTTATCAGGCGTTATCTTCGACGCTTAATAAAAAGATGACTTGCAATACTAACTTCATATTTTCGTCGATCGAAAATGCCAGAGCTGACGCTATAGAAAATTATCCTACTGCAAATATCCTCGAAAGAGAAGAAGGCGGCGGCGATATTGCTGATAAGCTTTCTAAGATAATCCCTGTCCAGCTTGAAATATCTGAGTTTGAAAAGGCGTATTCTATTAATACGCGAAACAAGTTAAAGTATGGTACAGCTATATACGGTGTTTTTTATAATGATAAAACTGATGATATAGATATAAAAGCTCTCGATATTCAGGATGTTTATGTTGATATGCACATTTCTGATATACAGGAAAGTCAGTTTCTGTTTATTGTTGCGTCTATAGAAAATGATATTCTTAAAGAGAATTATCCTGAGTATTCCGAACTGTTTAATGGTGATACTACAATAAAAACAAATATTGCCGATTATACTCTATATGACAGAACAGAGGTCATAGATTGCTATTATAAAAAGTCTGACGGCACATTGCATCTGATGAAAATATGTAAAAACAATATAATTGAAGCTACTGAGGATATGGACGGATATGAGAATGGTTTATATAATCATGGATCGTATCCTGTGGTTTTCGATGTTCTTTATCCTGAAGAGCATTGTCCGTTTGGATTCGGCATGATAGATATAGGTAAGTCTACTCAAGTCGCCATTGATAAGCTTGATGCGTCTATAACAGAGAACATAATAAAGAATAACAAGGTCAGATACTTCGCAAAAGAAGCGTCCGGTATCGATGAAAAAGCTTTCAAGGATGCCGAAAAAGAGGTCGTACATATTCAAAGCGAATCAGGTATACAAGCTATACCAACTACGCATGTGTCAGAATACAGCCTTACTCATCGCGAATACAAAAAAGACGAGCTTAAGGAACTTCTTGCTAACAGAGATTTTCAGCAAGGTTCTACTTCCGGCGGTGTTACTTCCGGCAGCGCTATTGTTGCTTTACAGCAGGCCGGTGAAAAGCGCAGCCGTTCATCTCAGCATGATTCATATAATTGCTTTAAAGATATTGTTAAGATGGTTATAGAGCTTATACGGCAGTTCTACAATGAACCGCGTAAATTTCGAAATACTGATGAGATGGGGCATAAGGAATTTACATCTTTTTCATCTGATGAGATGTATGTTCAAGCTGGTTTTCACTCTGAGTATGATGAGCTTAATGATATTGATTATGACGTTCCTGTATACGTTCCGATCGAATTTGATATTGATGTTGTTCCTCAGAAGGAAAATCCTTATCAGCGTGAGACTCAGAATTCTACTATTCTGAGCTTATGGGGCAGCGGTTTCTTCTTATCTGGCAAAGAAGACGAGGCTCTTACAGCGTTGAAGAATATGAGCTTTGACGGGAAGGAAAAGCTTATACAGGATATTGAAGAACGTTCTGTTTTACAGCAGCAGCTGATGTCTATGCAGCAGCAGATAGAGCAGCTTTCCGGCCAGGTCAATGCTTATAAGTCTTCTGCTCAATCATATACTCAGTCTACCGTCCCTTTGATGCCGTCGTCTTCTGATGAATTTTATAACAATATCATTGATTCTGTTCCTGCTTTTGGAGGTGATGCATAATGCCACAAACTGTTTCTATTGGAAATGTTAATACTACTCCCGGTTCATCTACTCCCAAGCTGCCGTCTGTAAAAAAGCCGTCTCTTTCAAATCCTGTTAAAACACCTAAGATTTCAGAGAATTCGTCTCTCGTTAAAGATACAACTACAGAGCCTAAAACTATTTACGATCTGTTTCCTAATCTTAAACGTGATCCTTCTGTTCCTCCCGGCGCACAGACAAATGACATTCCTTCTTCTGCTGATTCCGGTAATTTTGCTACAAAGCTTTCGAATGGCACTACTGTTGCATCAGGTGACTATATTCTTAAGGATCCTGTTAAGAGCTACTCCGATGCTGTTAAGCTTCCGAACGGTACTACTGTTGTCGCCGGCACTGTATATGATCCTTCGAGCAGAACAGCTACTACTTATGGTCATCCTGATACCGTTAAATCTAAAGTATCTAATTCGAGTGCCGCGCTTGACAGCATTCTTTCGTCTGCTGAGAAAAATAAATCTATTCGTGATAAATATGCGTCGAGCGGTGGCGTTGTTGATGCTGCTCAGTATATGAGCGAAAGCGGTATTCCCGGAGGTATCAGATACGATACTGAATCTAATACAGTAAACGTCGGCGCTATTCCTGTAACTCCTGAATATGTCAGCGACGGTAAGGCTTATATAACAAGAACTGCCGCTGATAACGCCATTAAAGAATATAAGGATCAATCAGGATTGACAGGCAATAAAGAGGTTGTTGACAGGTATAATGATCTATACGATGATCGTGTTCAGGATCGTCTTGACAGAGTTGTAAATTACAATGATTTTGAGTATAACCCTGACACCGATCCCGCTTATCAGGCTTATCGTAATCAATATATACGCGAGGCTAATGACGCGTTCGAACGCGCTATGGAATCTTCAAGGCGTTCAGCTTATGGATCTTCAGGCGCTACTCTCGCTCAGATGCTCGCTGACCGTGACAATTATCTTGATAAGGTCACTGACGCAATACCTCAGTTTGTTGACAGCGCATATGACAGATACACCGGCGGTTATAATATGGCTACAAACAAGCTTGACAGCACGAGATCTGTGGCTAATGACGCATACAACAAGCTTTATCAGTCGAACCGTGATACATGGTCTGACACTATGGAAAATAATACTTTTAATCTCAATCGCCCATTGATAGAAGCACAGACACAATCACAAACTATAGATAATGATTATGGCAGACGTCAGATTGCTCAGCTCAATCAGTCTATGGATCAAGCTGCTGTTACCGGCGCTCTTGCACGTGGGTATTACACTTCTAATGATATTCAGTATTCTCCATGGCTGCAGTCTATGATAGACGGCGGTATTTATAAGCTTGACGCAGGTGGTAGAGTTGTTGACGCTGCCGGTAATCTTGTTGACGTTTATAATCCTGTCCAGCGATATGCCGCTTCTGAATCGATCGGTCAGAATGTTGGTCCTTATTGGTATGATCAGATCACGGCTAATACGCCTACAGCTGATCAATCTAATTCTGTTCTTTCCGCTTTGGGTTCAGCCGCTGCTGATACGAGCGCCGCTGTTCCTGATTATAATTATTGGCTTGGCCTTTCTACACTTCCTGCTATTCCTGAGCCTGAGCCTGAGTCTTCTGATGAACTTGTTGATGGTGTTTCTGACGTAAATGTTTTATCACCTGCTATAAACGCGGATGCATATAAAAAAATTATCGAGGCTTACAAGGCTGGCCAACAGCAATCTGCTTCACTCATGCCGTTATCTGTTAATGCTGCTGCGTATAATTCTCTTTTTGGAGGTTGATATGGATCTACCTACATATAGCGGTAATTCGCAAATAAAGACTAACGTATATAATTTTTACGGTATTAATAGAACGAGGCGCGGAACAAAGGGCGAATTCGAGGATATGAAAAACATGTCTACTCTTGAATATCCTTGCGCCGCTCCTCGCGGCAAAAGGAAAGGTTTGGCTATAGATATTGAAGGCAGTGACATTCAAGCTGTTGTTTCGCCGGATAGAACCAATGTTGACGAGATAACCGGTTTTACCGGTATAACTGGCGATCGGTTTTATTATAACGGTATTGAGAAAGGTGATCTTACAGAATACAGCGGTTGTGAATATGAGATCATTCGTCTTGCTAATCTGTATATAATTAATTGTTATGCTGATAAAAATAAGGCTAATGTTTTTTATTATAATGTTGATACAGATAATTTTAATACTGTCGTCTCTTTTATGAAACACCTTATTTTGCATTGTGGAGGTAATTCTATCAGTACTTATAGATATGCTACATCTGATCCATACACCACGAGTTATTATAAGGATGTTTATTATTACGAGGTCGAAGGCGAGAACGGCATTAAATATAGTAATCGTGATTTCTTCGATAATTACAAATATTATTCTTCTGATAATATTTTTGAGTCCTTTGGCTTTTCTGTCGGCGATGAAGTTATATTGAGCGGTTTTCCTACTGCTGATGAGAATATAGGTCAGGTCTGGTATGTTGATCCTACTTCCAATGTTTCTAAACACGTTCTTTCTGTATCTGGCGGATATGACGAAAATAATGTCATTGATCTTGATGATATTGTTGATGAGAATACTCTCCCTGATAATGCTATCGTCAAAGCTGTAATAAGTGGTTTTCGCGTAACTAAAAGTTCTATTAATGGTTTGATCGTGTATACTCATACTGTCGAATTTAATCTTGAAAATAAAAATGGAAAAAGTATTTCTTTTTCCGATATGATAGCTTCAAGAGGTTCTGCTGTTTATTGCACGGGCATCACTATGTATAATGCTTCTATGCGTAAATTTACTCATATATGCGCTCATAATAATTCGTTATGGGGTACTTCTGCAAACGGGAATTTTATCTATTCTACTTCTACTGATGGTCTTTTTAGGTTATCGGCTACAGATATATCTAATGGATATGCTGATAAAAAGCAAGTAGACACTCCCGGATATTTTACAGGTATGTGTGAGTATGGCAGTGAGCTTATTGTTTTTAAAGACGAGAGTATATCTATTGTATTTGGTTCTGATGTAGGCGAATATGGTATTTCTAATATTTATGGCATTGGTTGTATAGATGGCCGGTCTATCGCTTCTACTCAGTCCGGTATAATCTTTTTGGGGTATAAAGGCTTTTATCTTTTTAACGGTAATAATTCATCTTTGATATCTACACGCTTAAATACTAAGTATACAGAGTGTATTGCAGGATATGATGGTCAGATATATTATGCTTCAGCCAAACGTCTTACAGATGGCAAATGGGAGCTTTTAACGTATGATATGAGATATAGCACATGGCATATACAGGACGATATTGTTGCCGTTGGTTTCTTCCCGTTTAAAGGTGAGTTTTATATTGCTGATAAAGACAGCATATATAGGATCGATGACGATACATCTAATGAAATTGTTGAATGGGAGTTTACTGCTTATAGGACACATGACAATACTCTTAATATGAAAGCTCTTGATGAGGTATGGATAAGAGCAGAGGTCGATGACGGAGCTGAATTTACTGTATATACTGATATGGACAATCTTGGTTTTGTAGAGCACACTACTTTCAACAAGCCCGGTCTTAACATATATAGATGTCAAGTTCGTACCCTTTCCGGCAGCTATTACAGATATAAAATAGTTGGCAAAGGCAACGTTGTATTTTATGAGATCGAACTGCAGAAATCTTCTGACGGCCGTAAATATATGGAAAAAGAAAACACAACATATCATAAACCTATTGAGGATAAATTTTTTGATGGTGATTATTAAAGGAGTAGATATATGTTAATTGAAATTAATGGTGTCGGTTACACCGAAGAAAATTTTAAAAACAATTGGTCGGCTGAGTATGCGAGGAGGCTTGTGGGCGAAACAATCGATAAGCATAACAGTGACATAAGTGACTTGCATAACGAGCTTGACATCGAAATTGCTACTCGCGAGAGTGCTGTTGGCGCTATCAATGGATCAATAGACGAGATAAACGATCATCTCGATAATTCGTCAGCAAAGCTCAATGAGCTTTCTTCAGCGCAAGGTAATCTTGCAAGACTTTTGGCAGAGTATAATCTTTCAAAAATGACAGTTCGTGAAAGCATACCTGAAGAACATAAAGATGACATGCTTGTCAATGAAACGGGCATATACATAGACTCGCTTGACGCGCATTCAAATGGATTAGTCGGGCCTGGTGCACTGTTTGTATTCGCTGATTCAAACGGTGTAGATGTTTACAGATTCTATTATTCGCATGGATCAGGATTTTACGTCTGTTCCAATGATAAATGGGTTTCATGTAAGAGCTATATAAAATACAGTAATACATATGTGGTTGCCGGTAATGGAAAAACTCCTCGTCCGGTCAGGATAGGCGAGT
>CALXSW010000116.1 GCA_944391255.1 uncultured Clostridia bacterium
AATCGATCACACGATTCGCGGCGGCTTTTTTTCTATGCGCATCATATATTATCCAATTCTCTAATCCATATTCCGTATGACGCGTCTGAAGGCATGCGCCAGTCGCCTCTTGGCGATAAGCATACGCTTCCGACCTTGACACCGTCCGGCAGACAGCTGCGCTTAAACTGCTGCGTGAAGAAACGGCGATAGAAATTCTTGAGCCACTTTAAGATAGTTGCGCCGTCAAAATCGTTCTCAAACGCGCGGCATGCGAGATAATATATTTTCCGTGGCGAGAAACCATATCGCAGCATATGATAAAGATAAAAATCATGGAGCGCGTACGGTCCAACAGTATCCTCTGTTTTCTGAGCTATATTTCCGTCTGCGTCAGGCGGGAGCAGCTCAGGACTTATAGGCGTGTCAAGAATATCAGAAAGTATATCACGGCAGCCGGCAAAGACCTCGTTTTCCGCTACCGATTCTATCATCCACCTTACAAGCGTCTTAGGAATGCTCGCGTTTACTCCATACATACTCATATGGTCTGCATTATACGTACACCAGCCGAGAGCAAGCTCCGACAGATCTCCAGTTCCTACTACAAAGCCGCCTATCTTATTAGCGTAATTCATAAGTATCTTTGTTCTCTCTCTCGCCTGCGTATTCTCATATGTGATCGAATGGTCATTCTCGTCATGGCCTATATCTTTAAAATGCTGACGGCACGCGTCCGCTATAGATATTTCCTTATACTCTATGCCAAGAGCCTGCATAAGCTTTATGGAATTGTTATACGTCTTTCCCGTAGTTCCGAACCCGGGCATCGTAATGCCTACAACGTTTTCAAGCGGCTTTCCCATAGCCTTTACCGTTTCCACTGCTACAAGCAGAGCAAGAGTTGAATCAAGTCCGCCCGACACGCCTATGACGAGTTTTCCGCCCGCGGCAGAGGCGCGTTTTTTCAGTCCCGCAACCTGCATTCTGAATATATCCATGCATCGGCTGAGTCTTTCTGTCTTTGACGATGGAACAAACGGGAGCTTGTTCACCTTTAGATATTCGCCGAAACAGTCATAATCCATATCGATATTTACAGTTCTGCACGTCATCATTCCCTTATAAAATGCGGCGCTGTCCTTAAAGCTCTTATATTTCAGTCTGTCCGCCTTTATCTTTTCAAGATCTATATCAGCTGTTATTTTATAATTCGTATCTATGAGCTTTTCATTTTCAGCTATGACAGAGCCGTTCTCAGCTATTATGCTGTTTCCCGAAAAAATCAGATCAGTTGTAGACTCCGTTTCTCCGGCTGAACAGTAGACATACGCGCACATATTCCGCGCCGACTGCTGGCTCACAAGCGAGCGTCTGTAGCTGCGCTTAGCAATAGTTTCATTGCTCGCCGAAAGATTAAATATGATTTCCGCTCCGCGCATCGCCGAAATAGTGCTTGGCGGCAGCGGAGTCCAGAGATCCTCGCATATCTCTATACCAAACACGCATTTTCCGCCGACATTAAAAATTATATCTGTACCCATCGGGATCATATATTCATCATCTATACATAATTCACGGCTTGATATCTCATTCAGCATAAGCTCAGACGCTGACGAGAACCATCTCTTTTCATAAAACTCATTATAGTTAGGCAGAAACGTTTTCGGCACAATGCCGTGTATCTTTCCGTTTTCTATAACAAGCGCGCAGTTATAGAGCTGACCGTTTGCCTTTATCGGCGCGCCTATAAGATATATACCTTCCCTGTCCGCCGTGTGCTTTAAGATCCTTCCAATATTTCTAAGCACAGCGTTATACAGCTCCGACTGGAAAAACAGATCGGCGCATGTAAAGCCCGTTATTGAAAGCTCAGGAAATACAACAATATTGCTCCTGTCATTTTCTGATATATCGTCTATATATTCAAGAATACGATCAGTGTTGAAATCAGCATTTCCGACCATTATATCCGGCACAACAGCCGTTGTTCTTATAAAATCAAACATATTCATTCTCCTATAACATTTATCTGACACATCTTCATCGTTTCAAGCGCCGCCTTATGCGTTGCAGGCGTCACTCCCGCACAGCATGACGCGTCCGCCGTTATCTCCGCGTCAGGAAAGAGCGCGCGCAGTATCAGAGCATTCGACACAACGCATATATCTGTGCAAAGACCTATTATCTCTATATCTGAAAACTCATATTTCCCCCAGCCTGTCCAGCCGAATGACGGCTTATCTATTATCTCATCATTTTCAGAGCAAAGCCCGTCCGCTATCTGCCAGCCATATGTGTCCTTAACACAGTGGACCACAGGCAGCTTTTTGCCCTCGCTCGTTTCGAGATAATTCTCACCGTGCGTGTCACGCGTAAATATTATTTTATCTCCGCTCTGCCTGTATTGCTCGATCTTATCCTTTACTCTGCCCACTATAGCCTGCGCCTCACTTGTGCCAAGCGAGCCGTCTATAAAATCATTCTGCATATCTATAACTATCAATGCTTTCATACGTTTCACGCTCCCTTTCCGGAATACTCATATATTCAGATAAAAAACAAGAGCAAAAAAAGCTCCGGCATTCCGGTCACAGCTTTTTTGCCCTTTACCCTTGGAGGAGAGGATGGGATTCGAACCCACGGATGGCTATTAACCATCACAGCATTTCCAATGCTGCGTCTTAAACCACTCGGCCACCTCTCCGAACAATGTTCAGTATACCACAAAATCCCCTTTTTGTCAACGGTTTGACTGAAATTTCTTTATTTCACAATACCATATATTGTGTATATTACGCGTCTGTTTTTAACTGGAAATAAAGAAAAACACGGTACTGAATATTATCGGTACCGCGTTTTTTATTATGAAATTAAGAATTATTTTTTGTGTAGTTAAGAAGACCGCCTGCGTAAAGCATTTCCTTCTGTCTGTCTGAGAAGTTTACGCTGCACTCGAAATCAAATCCCTTTGTAACGTTTGTTACCTTTATAGTATTTCCGTTTGCGATCTGCTCAGCGATATTTTCTATCTTAAGCTCATCGTCCTGCGCTATCTTATCATAATCAGCCTCGTTTGCAAATGTCATAGGAACTATGCCTGCGTTTATGAGGTTTGCCATATGGATTCTCGCGAATGACTTTGTTATAACAGCCTTAACGCCGAGGTAAAGCGGCGCAAGAGCGGCATGCTCTCTTGATGAGCCCTGTCCGTAGTTAGCTCCGCCTATTATGATGCTCTTGCCCATTTCCAAAGCTCTGTCATGGAACTTTTCATCACATACAGCGAAACAATACTTTGAGATCTCCGGAATATTTGAACGGAGCGGAAGTATCTTAGCGCCTGCCGGCATGATGTGGTCAGTCGTTATATTATCGCCTACCTTCAAAGATACCTTTGCGTCTATATCCTTAGGCATAGGCTCTGATGTCGGGAACGGCTTGATGTTAGGTCCGCGCAGAACCTCAACGCTGTCCATATCCTCTGCGGCAACAGGAGGAACTATCATATTATCATTTACAAGGAACTTTTCAGGCAGCTTAAATTCAGGCATTTCGCCGAGTGTTCTCGGATCAGTAAGAACGCCTGTGAGAGCTGACGCTGCAGCGAGTTCAGGTGAAACGAGATAGATCTGACCGTCCTTTGTGCCTGAACGTCCTTCAAAGTTTCTGTTGAATGTTCTCAAAGATATACCGTTTGAATTAGGCGACTGTCCCATTCCGATACATGGACCGCACGCGCTTTCCAATACTCTCGCGCCTGCCGCAAGCATATCTGCAAGAGCGCCGTTTTCAGCGAGCATTGTGAGCACCTGCTTTGAGCCAGGAGCTATAGAAAGCTGAACGTCAGGATGAACAGTCTTGCCCTTTAAGATATATGCCACCTTCATCATATCAAGCATAGATGAATTTGTGCATGAACCGATACATACCTGATCTATCTTCATAGGACCGATCTCTTCAACTGTCTTTATATTATCCGGTGAATGAGGACAAGCAGCCATAGGAACGAGTGATGAAAGGTCTATTTCAACGATCTCATCATATACAGCGTCATCATCAGCCTTAAGCTCTGTCCATACCTCTTCTCTGCCCTGAGCCTTAAGGAATTCAAGAGTGATTTCATCTGACGGGAATATAGACGTTGTAGCGCCAAGCTCAGCGCCCATGTTTGTAATAGTCGCTCTTTCCGGAACAGAAAGTGTCTTTACGCCTTCGCCGCAGTATTCTATTACCTTTCCTACTCCGCCCTTTACTGTAAGTCTTCTCAATACCTCAAGGATAACGTCCTTAGCCGCAACCCATGGCTGAAGCTTTCCTGTAAGCTCTACCTTTACTACCTTAGGACATGTTATATAGTATGTACCGCCGCCCATAGCAACAGCAACATCCATGCCGCCGGCGCCGATTGCGATCATACCAATACCGCCGCCTGTAGGTGTATGCGAATCCGAGCCGATAAGAGTCTTGCCCGGCACGCCGAATCTCTCAAGATGGACCTGATGACAAATACCGTTACCAGGACGTGAGAAATATATTCCGTGCTTTTTAGCCACAGAACCGATAAATCTATGGTCGTCCATATTCATAAAACCGTTCTGCAAAGTATTGTGGTCAATATATGCAACCGATTTCTCTGTCTTTACACGCGGAACACCCATTGCCTCAAACTCAAGGTATGCCATTGTTCCTGTCGCATCCTGCGTAAGTGTCTGGTCTATTCTGATACCTATTTCAGTACCCTTGACCATTTCGCCCTCAACAAGATGAGCCGACAAAATTTTTTCAGTCAATGTTAAACCCATTTTTGTTTCCTCCTTCAATTTCGTTTACAGCTCCTAAGAGCACTAAATCAATATCATTTTACCGCTTTTGTGCAGTTTTGTCAAGCAAAATAGCGCAATTACTTTCACCGATCATAATTTCATTGCATATTATACAAATGAATTATTAATAAGGGAGTGATTTTTATGATTTTTCTGACTTATATTTTAATCGTTTTGTATACACTGTACGGAGCGGCAAAGCTCGGCGTGATCATATATAACGATATCAGAACAAGAAAGATCAAGGTCATCTACTGCCCCATAAACGACCAAAAAGAAAACGGGGAATGCCTGTACAACATTCTCCGTTTCAGATATCCGCATGCTGACATACGCCGCGCGCGGTCATAATTATTACTTGTACTCTCTAAGATAAGCTTTTGTGTTCTCGACCATTTCATCAAAAAGCTTTCTCGCGTCGTTCCATCCGATCGTTGAAACGAGAGGATCGTTTATGAACGCGTTAAATGCCTTGTCAAGGCTTCTTTCGGCAGTGGCTTCGACGATCATTTCCTGCTCGCCGCACACGCGGCTGACAAGCGGATATATCTCTTCCGGAACAGCGCCCGAAAATACAGGCGTTACAGAATCGGCGCTAAAACGCGCGTTTGTTTCAACGACCGCGCCTATAGGCAGATTAGGTATCTGTCCATAGTTAGGTATATTTACATTTGTCACAAAATCGTCGAGGCCGAGCAGAGCCCTCATCTGCTTAACGCCCTCCTCGCCTGTTTCTCTGAGCTCAAATTCTTCCTCGCCTAAATACAGTCTTTCGCTGCGCTCAAGTCTTTTCTTAAGATCTTCCTTTCTCCATGCTACAGTCGTAAGTCCGAACTTCCATTCCTTTACCGTTTCACGATCCTTTAAGAACCAGTTCCCCGGGCAGAATTCAGCGAGATGTCTATCGCCGGCAGCCGCTATCTGACCATATTTCAGGAACAAGTTTATTTTTATTTTTTCCGCCGATGTAAACGAATTGTTCATCCAGTTATTATCAGCCTGCTCCTCACAGCCGTCTTTATATTTTTCACAATATTTTTTATATACCGGCATCAGGTCATATCCCTTGTAGTTCGCCTTTGTTATCCATGTAAAATGATTTACGCCTACAACATTTATCTTTATTTCTTTATGATGCGGTTTTTCAATGCCCAAAATATCCTCAACTGCGTTTGCAAGCACCTTCTGCGTTCCGAACACCTCATGGCAGCAGCCGAACGCCTTTATCTTTGGGAACACTCTGTAAAGGGTGCGCGTGCATACCGACATAGGATTTGTGTAATTTATTACCCATGCGTCAGGACAGTTTCTCTTTATCGCCTCCGCTATGACCTCATACATCGGAACGGTTCTCATAGCGCGAAGTATTCCGCCCGGTCCTGTCGTATCTCCGACTGACTGGTATATGCCATACTTTTCAGGCGTATGTACATCGCTTTCCATCTCGTCAAACGTTCCCGGAAGTATTGATATCACAACAAAATCAGCTCCGGCCAGAGCCTCGTCTATAGACTCCGACGCCTTGTACTTCCAAGGCGATACGCAGCCGTCCACATCCTTTACCCTGTTTCCTATGACCTCGTTATGTCTTGCCGCCTCGTTGTCTATATCATACAGATACACCGTTCCGCACAGATCGTCCGTTTTAGCAAGATCCGACATGAGTCCCCATGCCCATCCGCGCGATCCGCCGCCGATATAGGCGATTTTCAAGTCCTCTACTCCCTTTTCAGTATACTTCATTTTTAATTCTCCCCTTTACATATTCCCTTATTATTCGTTTCTGTTATCTTCCCAGCCGAGATACACAGCCTCAAGCCTGTATATAGGCTGACCGAGATCTATGAACCTCTGCTCATACTCTGTTACAACATTTCCCTCAAAGCCGGAATTATGAAGATCGAGGGTAATATTTTCAAGCTTGAAATTTTCCTCCGCAAATGAATTTAGAGAAAACTCAAACAGCGGCTTGTTATCAGTCTTGAACCATATATAGTCACCATTGTTAAGTATTTTCTTATATCTGTCAAGGAAATTTTTATGAGTAAGTCTGCGCTTTGCCTGCTTATTCTTCTTCCACGGATCGGAAAAATTAAGATAGATCCGGCTTATTTCTCCCTTTTCAAAAAGCTCGTCTATATTCTCAGCGTTCATATCCATAAACCTGACATTTGTAAGCTCCGCCGCCTTGACCTTTTCCATCGCCATTACAATGACGTCCTCTACCTTTTCTACCGCGATAAAGTTCACATCGGGATACATCTCCGCCATGCCCTTTACAAAGCTGCCCTTGCCGCATCCTATCTCTATATGGATAGGATTATCGTTTCCGAAAACCTCTTTCCAGCTGCCCTTGTGAGCCTCCGGATCGGTTATCCTTATATCAGAACATCTTTCCATTCTCGCCGCGCAATTTTTCTTTTTTCTCACTCTCATGAGCTCTGTATCTCCTTTATCTCATCTAATATAGCATTCGCCGCCTCAAATTTTGACATAAGCGGCAGCTCTTTTATTCCTTTATTCGTTATTACCGAAATAATATTTGTATCAGTTCCAAATCCGGCGCCCGCCTTTCTAAGCGAATTGGCGCAGATCATATCAGCATTTTTCTTTTTCAGCTTCGCTATGGAATTTTCTGTTACATTTTCTGTTTCCATTGAGAAACCGCATATAAACTGGCCGTCCTTCTTATGCTCGCCAAGATATTTTAAAATATCCTTTGTGCGCTTAAGAGATATGACAGCATCTCCGTCCGACTTTTTGATTTTCTCGTCCGCGGTCACCACAGGCGTGTAATCAGCTACAGCCGCGGCCTTTATTATTATGTCCGCCCCGTCTGACACCGATGTGACAGCGTTAAACATATCCTCGGCGCTCTCTGCCTCTATGACGTTTACAAACATAGGCGCGTCTATATCGGTATGTCCCTTTACAAGCGTAACATCAGCGCCTCTGTACATTGCCGCCTTCGCTATAGCAATGCCCATTTTACCTGTTGAGTGGTTAGTTATAAACCTTACCGGATCTATATGCTCACGCGTCGCTCCCGCTGTAACGACCACTTTTTTCCCTGCGAGATCCTTTGTAAACGCTATTTCACGCAGTATATATTCAAGCAATATCGATTCGTCCGGCATTCTGCCGTCACCTATATCGCCGTTTGCCAGCATTCCCGTTGCCGGAGCGACTATCTCATATCCGTATGACGCAAGCTTTTTTATATTGTCCTGCACTATAGGATTATGGAACATATTGTGATTCATTGCCGGCGAAACTATTTTTTTGCACGGGCAAGCCATCACTGTCGTTGTCAGCATATCGTCAGCTATGCCGTTAGCTATCTTGCCTATAACATTTGCCGATGCCGGAGCGATCATGACCACGTCCGCCTGCTTTGCGAGAGCCACATGCTCTACGCTATACTGAAAATTACGGTCAAACGTATCTATAAGGCATTTATTTTGTGTCAGTGTTTCCAATGTGATCGGATTTATAAACTCGGTGGAATTTTTTGTCATCAAGACATGAACATTGCCACCGAGCTTTTTTATCATGCGTGCAAGATTTGCTATCTTATACGCCGCGATAGATCCCGACACAGCCAAAACAACTGTTTTATTCTCCAATAACATAAAAATCACTCCTGATTTTAACTATATCAATATTTTACTGTATTCACATATTAAGCAGTATACTCCAAGTTGAGCAGTGTACTTCAAGTCCTCAATGAGGGTGAGATGTGCGGATTGGCTTCTGTGTATTTAGGGTGATATATTTAAATTTACCTGTGACACAGGATAGAAGCCGTACAGATCGCCCTTATGAAGGACGCCGACGTACTTTGTGTACTTCAAGTCCTGAATGAGGGTGAGATGTGCGGCTTATCTCCTGTGTTACTGCCACCAGCGTGTAGCATTTCCACACGGCAATACCAGCCCGCTCGATATTATAGGAAGTCCTATCTCGTCTGAATCGAAATGTCCGCCGAATTTTTTCACATAAGTTGTCATAAGCACATTCTTGAGCACCTGCGCACTTAGACCTGTAGTATAAGAATTGATAAGCAGGAACAACGGCTCATCAGACATTATCTGAAGGCAGTCCGAAACGAGCGGATACAATTCATTTTCTATCTTCCACAGCTCTCCCGACGGGCCTCTGCCGTATGACGGTGGATCCATTATTATACCGTCATACTTATTTCCTCGCCTTATCTCGCGCTTTACAAACTTAACTACGTCGTCAACGATATATCTCACCTTTCTATCGCCCAGTCCTGATGATATGACATTCTCCTTTGCCCATGTCACCATTCCCTTTGACGCGTCAACATGGCATACCTCAGCGCCGGCGCTAAGAGCCGACACAGTCGCGCCGCCTGTATAAGCAAACAGATTTAATATCTTTATCGGTCTGTTCGCCTCTTTGACAAGTCCGGCGATCCAATCCCAGTTACAAGCCTGTTCCGGAAACAATCCTGTATGCTTGAAGCCTGTAGGGCGCACATTAAACGTCAGCTCCCTGTATCTGATCTGCCATTTATCAGGGATCTTCTTATTAAAAACCTGCCACTGTCCGCCGCCCTTGTTCGAGCGGTGATACCACGCGTCAACATTATTCCATTTCTGCAGATCTATATCATCATGCTCCCATATAGCGATCGGATCAGGTCTTCTCAAAAGGTATTTTCCCCAATACTCCAGTTTCTCGCCGGCAGAAGCGTCCACGATCTTATAGTCTTCCCATTTATCAGATAAATACATAGTAAACCACAAGCATAAAAGCTTGAACCTTTCTTTAAAATATTACATACATAATCAGTATATCACACATAGTCCAAAAATTCAATACAAAAATTATATACTTTTCCTTTTCGATCTTCGTATTATGACAAAATATCACGTTTTTTTAGTTATTATGACAAATTTGCCGAAAACGTCTTGTGTATTTAAAAAAATATGCTATAATTGTTATTATGTTTTCGGGTCAAAAACCCATAATTCATTGAAATATTTTTAGAAAAGGAGAACAGAGATGAATTTCTTGGAAGAACGTATTCAGAAAGACGGAATAGTCAAAGAAGGAAACGTCCTCAAGGTAGACAGCTTTCTAAATCATCAGATGGATATAGATCTGTTTAATATGATGGGCGAAGAATTCAAAAAGAGATTTGAAGGAAAAAACATCAACAAGATCCTCACTATTGAAGCATCGGGCATTGGCATCGCATGTATTGTAGCGCAGCATTTTAATGTGCCTGTTGTGTTTGCGAAAAAATCAAAGAGCATTAACCTTGAAGGTGAAATGTATGTAGCTGAGGTAGAATCATTCACGCACAAGTGCAAAAATCAGGTGATCGTTTCAAAAAAATATCTTGATGAAGACTCCCATGTACTTATAATAGACGATTTCCTCGCCAACGGCTGCGCTCTACAGGGACTTATCGGCATAGTACAGGCTGCCGGCGGAACTGTCGAAGGAATAGGGATCGCTGTAGAAAAAGGATTCCAGGCGGGCGGAAAAATGATCCGCAACCTCGGCTATCAGCTCGAATCACTTGCCATTGTCGACAGTATGGATCCACAAACCGGCAAGATAGAATTCAGACAGCGGTAAAATATATAAACATCTTTACATAGTATTAATTTCAGGAGAACTTATATTTATGAATAAAACCACACAAAAAACAGCAGATATTTCAAATATATATAAGCTTGACGGCAGAGTTCCTGTCGGAAAAGCCATTCCTTTCGGATTGCAGCATATTCTCGCGATGTTCGTTGCAAATATCGCGCCGATAATCATAGTTGCCGGAGCATGCGGATTGTCTGACAACGATGTCGCAATGCTCATACAGAGCGCCATGCTCATAGCCGGCATAGGAACAATAATCCAGCTTTACCCGCTTTGGAGGATCGGCTCGCGCCTTCCGATAGTAATGGGTATAAGCTTCACATTTGTATCAGTATTCTGTTTCATAGGCCCCGCGTACGGATACGGGGCAATAATGGGCGCCGTTCTTGTAGGCGGTATAGTCGAAGGCTTGCTCGGACTTTTCGCGAAATACTGGCGCAAGGTCATAACGCCTATCGTTGCTGCCACAGTTGTAACGTCTATCGGATTTTCACTTCTGAGCGTTGGAGCTGACTCGTTCGGCGGCGGCAGCGGCAGCGAGGATTTCGGCTCAGCGCAGAACTGGATCCTCGGCTGCATAACACTCGTTTCATGTATAGGATTTAATATACTCGCAAAATCATATTGGAAACAGCTCTCTGTTCTCTTCGGGCTTATTGTCGGATATATAGTTGCTATATGCATGGGCGCCGTAGATTTTACAGCTCTGCAGAACACCTCTATAATCGCGTTCCCTAAGCTGCTCCCGTTTAAGCCGGTATTTGATATGCGCGCTATCATACCTACTGTTCTCATATTCCTCGTATCGGCTACCGAAACGATAGGCGACACATCGGCTCTGTGCAGTGCAAGTCTTAAGAGAAATGTAAGCGATAAAGAGATATCAGGCTCTATCGCGTGTGATGGCTTTATAAGCGCGTTGTCATCTGTTTTCGGATGTATCCCGATAACATCGTTCAGCCAGAATGTAGGTCTTGTAGCTATGACTAAGGTCGTAAACCGTTTCACGCTTCTTATGGGCGCTATAATCATGCTGCTTGCGGGTATATTCCCTATATTCGGATCATTCCTCGCAACGCTTCCTGACGCTGTCCTTGGCGGATGTACTATAATGATGTTCGGAACTATAGTTGTCAGCGGTATAAACATGATCTCAGCCTGTGGAATAACACAGAGAAACACAACTATCGTCGCTCTTTCAATGAGCGTCGGCATAGGTTTTACGCAGATCCCTGAGCTGTTCAGATTTATGCCTCAGATAGTTCAGAGCGTATTTGCTGAAAACTGTGTTGCTATCGTTTTCGTAATGGCTATAATATTAAATCTCATTCTCCCTAAAGATATGGGTGAAAAATAATTATCAAAACAAAACACCGCGTTTCAATGAGAGCTGCTCATTAAAACGCGGTATTTTTTATATATTATTTTTTGTTTTTGCTTTTCTTTTCATTTTTCATTCTGTCATGAAATTCTGCCGTAGCCGCGAACAGAACATCGCCTGACGAATTAAGCGCCGTTTCAACAGAGTCCTGAACAACGCCGATAATAAATCCGACCGCTACGACCTGCATCGCAATATCATTGCTTATACCGAATAATGAACAAGCCATCGGGATCAGCAGCAAAGAGCCTCCGGCAACGCCCGACGCGCCGCACGCCGCTACAGTGGCAAGCACGCTTAGGAACAATGCTGAAGGGAAATCGACCTCTATTCCCAATGTGTGAGCCGCGGCAAGAGTCATAACCGTTATAGTTATAGCCGCGCCGTCCATATTTATCGTAGCGCCAAGCGGTATAGATACTGAATACAAGTTCTTATCAAGTCCGAGCCTTTCGCAAAGAGCCATATTTACAGGTATATTTGCCGCTGAGCTTCTTGTGAAAAACGCTGTAAGACCGCTCTCTTTTAAGCAGCGGAACACGAGCGGATAAGGATTGCGGCGCATAAATATTCCCGAAACTATAGGGCTTACAACAAGCGCCATTGTGAACATCGTGCCGATAAGCACAAGCAAAAGCTTTCCGTACTGCGTAAATATATCAAGTCCGTTTTCTGATACTGTTTCAAAAACAAGTCCCATGATACCAAACGGCGCAAAGCTTATTATAGCGCGTATTACCATTGAGACCGCGTCTGAAATATTTTCAAGCACCGCCTTTGTACTGTCTGACGCTATGCTTCTTAGCGCGAC
>CALXSW010000117.1 GCA_944391255.1 uncultured Clostridia bacterium
ATCATCGCGCGCGGCTGCTCTAAAGCCTATGAGGAACCAATTCCAGAAACTATCCGGCACTGTGTTCGTGTTTATAATAAGCTCATGGTAATGACCAGGAGATTCAACTATCTCTATACCGAGCTTAGATATCATATAATTATAGCACTGAGGTTCCTTTACTCTCAGCTCTATAAGCATTTTCTGTATTTTTTCAGCCCAAGCTTTTGCGTCGCGCTGATTTCCATACATTCCCTGCCATGTATAAAACGCGTATAATAATCTTGACACCAGCAAAGGTGAACGATTCTCCTCCATGTCATACATGACCTCACTCTTAACGTCTGTATATTTGTGACGCTGGAAAGGCTCGTACCCAACCTTTGTAAGAAGTCTTTTTATCTTTGCCGAATCCTCCTCGATCTCAGGGAGCATTTTCTTTCTTTTTGCTATCGTTATCCCGTATCTTTCCCAGTCGACATCCTCATGCTCCGTTATAAACTTTATACAGCCCATAGATAGTGTTCTGTCTTCAGTTGAGGATTCTATATACGCTATAAGCTCATGCATTTCCTCAGGCAGCCATCCCTTAGGAAGCACAAATATTCCGGAGCCTGTTCCCGCGCCTGTAACTACGACAGGAGCCGCCAGCTCTACAAAAATAGATATATGTTTCTTCTTACCCTTAAAAAATTCAAACCAGCTTGTGCTGTTTGTGATATGCTTCAGATACGCTATAAAATCTATTACGATTCGTCTGTTCTTATCGCCCATTGAGTCAGCATGATTATATATCATATCCATATACATAGTCAGATTTTTAGCTATAGCCTGAGACTGACCCTCAAACTGCTTAGACTCTCTGAATATAGACTCCACATCATATGTTTCGCCATGACAAAGCTTTGTAATACAGTCATTAACATATATCTCCGTTATCTTGCTTGCTTCTTTGTCAAACAGATCAATATTATCAAACATGACCTTTGTTATTTCAAACTTGACATCAGCCATGTCCTCGTCATCGATCTTTTCAAACAGCTCGCGCGCTCTCAATGCGAAAGCCGCATCTCCGGCTGAATGCTTGAATTTAAGCAGCTTTCCGCCCATTCCCTGGCAGTTCGTATTCTGAGTAAGAGCAAACCAGTCAAGAAAAGCGCTTATCGACTGTATATTGTACTTTTCATATTCGAGTCTTAGCTCCTCCACAGACATATTAAACAAATTAGACACCGCGACAGCTGAAAAATCGATCGCATTCATATCTATATAAATGCAATGCTCTCTGCTGTCTATCGCCTCGCGCGTAATATTGTTTTTTCCGTCTATCGTTCCGTGAAATACGATCCTGTCCTGCTTGTCTGAAGGCATATACACATTATATGTTGAAATACCTGTATTTCTTGAAACATCTCGCGGCAATATCCATTTCAGGGATACGAGATAGCGCTCTGTCAAATATTCATCGTCTGTCGATATGCATATATTTTTTAAATTCTCTGATGTCAGCATCGTTACAGCGTGATTTACAAGATATGTAAGCTCCTTACGATGCAGCTTTATAAATGTTTTAACCTCGCTTATAGTTTCCTCCGGCAGTTCCGGATTTTCGATCATCGGCAAATATCTTACTATTTCTGCCTCCTGTTCAGCCTTTGTAAGACTTGTTCTGAACAGCTCTGAGCCAAAAAACATTTCCGGAAAAAACTCGTCCGGGTACTCGTCAAAAACGAGCGCGTGTGCGAAAAAGTTTCCCTCATCTCCGTTTATATCATATCCTGAATACACCGACTGTATTGCCGCAAATCTTCCGTCAGCAAGTCTTAACGTTCTGAATGTTTTCGGAAACATTGTCGGAACTGTCGGATCCGCGTATTCCTCAGAATATTTGACTGTGTTATTTTTTGGCAGTCTATAGCTTGAAAAACGCATCAGCTCTGCTATATTTTCTCTCGTCAAACCTTCAGAGCATGAATATACTCTCTGTCCCGGTCTATTTATAAGGCCAAGCGATTCGTCTGACAGGCTATGCATTACCGAAGTGTATATCATCTGGTATACCTTCATCTATTCTTTCCCTTCCCTTTCCTGTTCCGGATCGATATATCAATCCAGCTCTTTTATTCCTGTATATAACTCATAATATCTGCCCTTCATTGCGAGCAGCTCTTCATGTGTGCCGCGCTCTATTATCTCGCCATGCTCAAGAACCATGATCGCGTCTGAATTTCTTATCGTTGAAAGACGGTGCGCTATTACAAACGTGGTTCTGTTTTCCATCAAGGCATCCATACCTTTATTTATCTGCTGCTCAGTCTTTGTATCGACAGATGACGTAGCCTCATCGAGTATAAGTATAGGCGCTTTTGACAGCGCGGCTCTCGCGATATTCAAAAGCTGCCTTTGTCCCTGTGAAAGATTAGCTCCGTCGCCGGTCAGCATCGTATCATATCCATCAGGCATATTCTTTATAAATGAATGGGCACATGACGTTATAGCAGCGGCGCGCACCTCCGCGTCTGTAGCGTCGAGCCTTCCATACCTGATATTTTCCATTACTGTGCCGGTAAAAAGATGAGTATCCTGCAAAACCATAGCTATATGCTCACGCAGATTATCACGTTCTATATCATTAAGATTATTTCCGTCTATTGTTATTTCGCCTGAGTTTACATCATAAAATCTTGTTATAAGATTTATTATCGTTGTTTTTCCGGCTCCGGTTGAGCCTACGAGAGCGATTTTCTGACCGGGGTGAGCGTACATTGAAATATTTTTAAGTATCGTCTTTTCCGGAGTATATCCAAAAGTGACATTCTTTATCTCAACATCGCCTTTTATATCATTAAGCATCACCTTGTTTGAGTCATGGAGTGCCTCAGGCTCCTCATCCATGACCTTAAACACTCGCTCCGCGCCTGCCAGAGCTGACATTATAACGTTTAGCTGGTTTGATATCTCATTTATCGGTCTTGAAAACTGCTTTGAATAATTTACAAACAATACAAGTCCGCCTAAATCAAGCGCTGCAAAATCGAGCGTTCCCGATCCGATCCTGCCTATCCTCGTCATAAGCGCGAATACGGAGCCTATAAACGATGTTACAGTATAGCTGACCTGCGACATCGCGTTCATACACGGTCCCATTATTCCGCCCATAAAGTTGGCCTTTATCTGAACTTTTCTAAGTCTTTCGTTAAGGCTGCCAAATTCCTCTCGCACCTTGCTTTCATGATTAAATACTTTGACTACCTTCTGACCTGTTATTGTTTCTTCAATATATCCGTTTACCTCGCCCAACGCGGTCTGCTGCTCGCCGAAATATTTTCTTGTATGCGACGCGATGGTCGCGCCCACCTTTGCCATGATCGGCGTTAAAAGCAGCGTTACGCAGGCAAGCGGAACATTCGTTATAAACATAAGCACTACTGTGCCTACAAGAGTTATGACTCCTGATACCATCTGCAATATCGTTGAGTCAAACATAAGTCCTATATTATCAACGTCATTTGTAAAACGGCTCATGATATCGCCTGTGCTGTTAGTATCATAATATCTGACGCTCAGCTTTTGAAGCTTTGAAAACAGGTCATCTCGTATTCTTTTAAGCGTATTCTGCGAAACCTTTATCATTGTCTGTGTCTGGATAAAGGTGGCGCAAACACCTGTCAGATATATAAGTCCCATAAGTATAAGTCCTAAGATCAGTCCCTGTATCCTCGCTGACGCGTCAAGGGAAGTATCTCCCAGATTATTTATTATAGGTCTTAACATATATGTTCCCGCCAGATTAGCTCCCGCGCTTACAATAACGCAGAATATCGACAGGAATACCTTGTTTTTATCCTTGTCCACATATCTGAGCAGACGTTTTATTGCCTTGCTCATATCCTTTGGCTTTGTTTTTTCGCCAAAGCGCGCGTTTCTATTTCCGCCCGGAGGTCCCATTGGAGGCATATCAACCCACCTCCTTTTCGCGGTCAGCCTGTGAATAATAGATCTCTCTATAATCTTCACTCGACTTCATAAGCTCATCATGCGTTCCCTCTCCGACGATCCTGCCGTCGTTCATTACGATTATTTTATCAGCATTTACGACAGAGCTTATTCTCTGCGCTATTATTATCTTTGTTGTATCTTTAAGCTCTTCTGAAAGAGTCTTTCTTATCTGTGATTCTGTAGCTGTGTCGACAGCGCTTGTGCTGTCATCAAGTATAAGTATTTTCGGCTTTTTGAGCAGCGCTCGCGCAATACACAATCTCTGTTTCTGTCCTCCCGACACATTCACGCCGCCCTGTCCGAGTTCCATGTTATATCCGTCTGTAAACGTGCTGACAAATCCGTCAGCCTGCGCCGATCTTGCCGCGCCGCGTATTTCATCCATAGACGCGTCCGCATCTCCCCATCTGAGGTTATCTTCTATGCTTCCCGAGAACAATACATTCTTCTGAAGCACCATGCCCACTCCCTCGCGGAGATTATACAAGCTGTAATCCTTTACATTCACATCGTCTACAAGTATTTCGCCCTCTGTAGGATCATACAACCGCGGTATCAACTGCACAAGCGATGTTTTTCCCGATCCCGTGACTCCTACTATTCCGACAGTTTCGCCATGATCGACTGTAAATGAAATATCTGTCAGCACATTATCCTCACGGTTTTTATAATACTTAAACGACACATGCCTAAACTCTATCTTTCCGGCTTCAACAAGCTTATCCTTATGAGCCGCATGCTCATCGTTTATATCAGGCTCCGCGTCAAGAACAGCCGATATTCTCTTTAGAGATGCCGCCGCTCTTGATGAGTTTATTATTACCATCGATACCATCATAAGAGATGAAAGTATCTGAGTTATGTACTGGATTATAGCGCTTAGCGAGCCAATGCCCATACCGCCCCAAACGACATAATTACCGCCGCGCCATATCGTAACAACAGTAGCGATGTTTACCGCAAGCGTCATTACAGGCATTGTGCATACAACGATCTTAAGCGCGTTTAACGTTGCGTCTCTAAGATCTCTGCTTGACTCTTCAAAGCGTTCGATCTCAAGATCATTTCTTACGAATGACTTTATTACTCGCACATTAGTTATATTTTCCTGAGTTCTTGAGTTCAGGTTATCAAGTTTCTGCTGCATAGTATTGAATCTCGGGAATGATATCTTCAATAAAATAATTATAGCAGCAGCTAAAACAGGGATCATGACAAGCAGTATCATTGCAAGCTGCATATTTATGCTGCAAGCCATTATAACTCCGCCTATCATAAGTCCGGGCGACCTCATCGCCATAATAAGCGCCATTCTTGTCAGATTCATAACCTGCGTCACATCATTAGTAAGACGCGTGACAAGCGATCCGGTCGAAAATTCATCAATATTTTTAAATGAAAAAGTCTGTATCTTATCAAAAACTGCTTTTCTCACATCAGAGCTGAAATTCACAGCCGCTTTTATTGAAAAATAATGGCCGCCTATACCTCCGCATATGAGAACGATTATGCTTCCGAGCATCAAAAGTGCCTGACGCGTTATATAACCCATTCCCGCGCCTTCGCCAATACCGATATCAAGCATATTACCCATTATTCTTGGTAAAAGTATCTCGCCTAATACCTCAGTCAGCATCAGCGTAGGACCTAATATAAAAAACAACGTATAGGGTTTTATGAATTTTAAATATCTTTTCAAGACTCCGTCTCCTTTTTAACCTGATCCCCATCTATATACCAGCGTTAAAAAATACCTTCCTTGCTAAACTGTAGAAAGCTACGGTAATGCAACCGTAGCGATCCTACAAGAGCCTGAATTTCAGGCCTGTCTGTCATTCTTTTTGCCAATTGCAGCTTCAACAAATGACACGAACAGCGGATGAGCGTTGTTTGGTCTTGACTTAAATTCCGGATGGAACTGTGAAGCTATATAAAATCTGTGTGAAGGGATCTCTACCATTTCAACGAGTTTCTCATTCGGAGACATGCCACTCGCAATAAGACCGGCCGCTGTGAGCTCTTTACGGTACAAATTATTATATTCATAGCGGTGACGATGACGTTCGTAAATAAGATTGCTGTTGTAAACCTTTTCAGCAAGTGAGCCTTCCACAATCTTACATGGATACAAGCCCAATCTCATAGTTCCGCCAAGATCCTCTACGTCCTTCTGCTCCGGCATAAGGTCTATTACAGGATGAGTTGTTTCAGGGTGAAGCTCGCTTGAATGAGCGTCTTTGTAGCCAAGCACATTTCTCGCAAACTCTATAACAGCTATCTGCATTCCAAGACATATACCGAAATACGGGATATCGTTTTCTCTCGCATACTGAGCCGCAAGTATCTTTCCCTCAACACCTCTGTCGCCAAATCCGCCCGGCACAAGTATGCCGTCGCTGTCTTTGAGCTTCTCATCTATATTTTCTTCTGTAAGCTCTTCTGAGTTTACCCAATTTATATTTACATTTACCTCGTTCTTTATCCCTGCATGCTTTAATGATTCCACTATTGAAATATAAGCGTCATGAAGTGACACATATTTTCCTACAAGAGATATCTTGACCTCGTCGCTTTCGCCCTTTAAAAGCTTCTTTGCAACGTCTACGATATTTCTCCACTGATCAAGGTCAGGTGTGTTATTTGCAAGTCCGAGCTTTCTGCAAACAACATCCGCAAGCCCTTCTTCCTCAAGGAAAAGCGGAACCTCATATAATGTGTCAAGATCTATATTTTCCACAACGCTGTCTGTAGAAACATTGCAGAAAAGAGCGATCTTTTCCTTTGTTCCCGGCTCAAGAGGCTTTTCTGTTCTTAACACGATAACATCAGGCTGTATTCCTATAGACAAAAGCTCCTTTACACTGTGCTGTGTCGGCTTTGTCTTCTGTTCGCCTGATGATGAAAGGAACGGAACAAGAGTAAGATGTATATAAATACAATTTTCCTTGCCTACCTCTGCCGAAACCTGTCTTATCGCTTCAAGGAACGGAGTTGATTCTATATCACCTACCGTACCGCCTATTTCAGTTATGATAATATCAGTTTCCTGATGCTTTGTTACACGGTATACTCTATCCTTTATTTCATTTGTGATATGAGGTATTACCTGAACAGTCTTTCCCTCATAATCGCCGTGTCTTTCCTTATGAAGAACTGACCAGTAAATTTTACCTGTTGTCACGTTTGAATTTATGCTCAAATTCTCATCTATAAATCTTTCATAATGACCGAGGTCAAGGTCTGTTTCAGCTCCGTCATCTGTTACGAACACCTCACCATGCTGATACGGGCTCAAAGTTCCCGGATCGACATTTATGTAAGGGTCGAACTTCTGCATAGTAACCTTATATCCTCTCGCCTTCAAAAGTCTGCCCAATGAGGCCGCAGTGATACCCTTTCCCAGTCCTGATACAACACCGCCTGTTACAAAAATATACTTTGTAGCCATTGCTTTTCTCCTTTAGTTTGAACTTAATTTTATCTATCTATATATTTGCTTACAAATCTTGCGATTCTTCTAAGCGCTTCTTCTATATTCTCTACAGAATACGCGTACGAGCATCTTATAAATCCCTCGCCGCATTCGCCAAACGCATTTCCCGGAACGACTGCGACCTTTTCCTCCTGCAACAGCTTGTTACAGAACTCCTCGCTTGACATTCCTGTTTTCTTTATGCACGGGAACACATAGAACGCGCCATACGGTTCAAAGCATGATAATCCCATTTCTCTGAATCCGTCAACTATAACTCTTCTTCTATAATTATATTCCCTGCACATATCCTCTACATCTCTGTCGCAGCTGCGCAAAGCCTCTATCGCCGCAAACTGGCTTGTAGTCGGTGATGACATTATGCCATACTGATGTATCTTTGTCATAAGTCCTATTATTTTAGCAGGACCCATCGCATAGCCCAATCTCCAGCCTGTCATGGCGAACGCTTTTGAAAATCCGTTCACGACAACAGTCCTGTCATACATGCCCTTTATAGCTGAGAACGGGACGTGCTTTTCCTCTCCGTATCTAAGCTCTCCGTATATCTCATCTGACAAAACCATTATATCCGTGCCTTCAAGCACCTCTGCTATAGCTTCCATATCAGCCTTTGACATAACTCCGCCTGTAGGGTTATTCGGATAAGGCAGAATGAGAAGCTTTGTCTTATCAGTTATCTTTTCTCTTAGCTGATCAGGCATAAGTCTGAACGCGTCTTTCTCTTTCGTTTCTATAGTGACAGGGATCCCTCCCGCCATTTCTGTAAGAGGCTTATAGCATACAAAGCTTGGCTCCGGTATAAGCACCTCGTCGCCAGGACACACGATCGCTCTTATCATAGCGTCTATGGCCTCTGAGCCGCCTACTGTAACAAGTATCTGATCGGCAGGATCATAATCGACGCCATATTTTCTCTTTGTATAATTCGCAATTTCCTGACGCAGCTCAAGCAGACCGCTGTTTGCCGTATAATACGTCTTGCCGCTTTCGAGGCTGTATATCCCCGCCTCGCGTATAGTCCACGGAGTCACAAAATCCGGTTCACCAACACCCAGAGAAATAGCGTTCTCCATCATATTAACAACATCAAAAAATTTTCGTATACCCGACGGCGCAAGCTTGTCAACCACCGGATTGACTAATTTATCATAATTCATAGTGTGATCACCTGTCTTGTATCCTTTTCGTTATCCTCAAGTATAATACCCTCCATCTTATACGGCTTCAAAACAAAATGAGTTGCCGTTGATATTATACCGTCCATCGGAGCGAGTTTCTGAGCCACAAACAGCGCTACATCCTTCATCGACTTTCCCTCGATCATAACAGACAGATCATACGCGCCGGACATAAGGTAAAGCGCTTTTACCTGCGGATATTTATATATCCTTTTTGCGACCTTGTCAAACCCCTCGCCGCGCTGCGGTGTGACTTTAAGCTCAATAAGAGCGGTTACTACATCGCGGTCAGTCTTGTCCCAGTTCACAATCGTCTTGTAACCTGCAATAATATTCTTTTCCTCCATATCACGGAGTGCCGCAGAAACCTCTTCTTCTGATTTTCCAAGCATTCTTGAGATCTTAGCAACATTTACAGCGCCCTGCTCCTTGTCAAGAATGCGCAAAATTTCATCCATCATAATTGCCTCCGATAAGTTTCGTAATAAAAAAACTAAAACAACATATTTTTTTGCATTCTATTTATTATTATACAATATAATTTAAAAAAATGCTATACTTTTTCAAAAAAAAATTATACAAATTTCTGCACATTTTCAGACTATTTAGCCCGTAGTTTGACACCTCTAAACACCAAAGACCGCATAACGGTCTAATTTTTTTGTCAAATTTTTAAAATTTATCTTGCGTTCTTTTGCGTTATGTGGTATAATGTATGTATGGGGGTGTCTTCAATGAGAATTAAAACTACTAAAACAAAAAACGGAAGATTATTTTATGTCATAAAAACATATTATGACACCAATGGAAAAGAGCATTCTCTTACAGTTGAAAAACTTGGTAATGAAAATGATATTCGCGCTAAGTATAATTGTGATCCTGATACATGGGCAAAAGAGTATGTTGCAAAACTCAATAAAAAAGAAGCTGAGGAACTCAAACCAATACAGGTTTCTTTTTCTCCAAAATCATTGATCAGTAAAAATCATCAATATTCATATAATGTTGGATATCTGTTTCTACAAAGCTTGTATCATAATCTCGGATTGCATAAGATTTGTAAAGAAATTGCTTTAAAACATAAATTTGAATATGACCTAAACGATATCTTAGCTAAGCTGATATATGGACGAATTCTTTCACCATGTTCTAAAACAGCTACTCTGCGTTTTTCAAAAAAACTTTTAGAACAGCCTAATTTTGAAGAACACCAAATATATAGAGCGCTTGATGTAATCGCAAAAGAGTCTGATTTTATACAAAAACAACTATACTCCAATAGCTTTATGATTGAAAAAAGGAATTGTGGTGTGATATATTATGACTGCACTAATTTTTTCTTTGATATTGATGATCAGGATGAAGATGGACTCAGGAAATTCGGGAAAAGCAAAGAAAACAGACCATTGCCAATAGTAGAAATGGGATTGTTTATTGATTCCGACGGTATTCCTCTTGCTATGTGCATACATCCAGGAAATACAAATGAGCAAGTAACATTAAAACCTCTTGAAAAAAAGTTGTTATCAGATTATCATATGTCAAAGTTTATTGTATGCACAGATGCAGGTCTTGCCTCAAAAGCTAACAGACGCTTTAATGATATTGGAAAAAGAGCTTTTATCGTTACTCAGTCTATCAAAAAATTAAAAACAGACTTAAAAGAATGGGCATTAGATACAAAAGGTTGGAAACGCTCTGATTCTCTTTCAAAACAAACGATAGATATATCTAAGATTGATACAGAAAAAGATTTTGATACTGTGTTCTACAAGGAACAATGGATAGATCAAGGTAGTTTTGAAGAAAAAATCATTGTTACATACTCATTAAAATACAAAGAGTATCAGAGAAATGTACGAATTAGCCAAGTAGACCGTGCATTAAGATCAATAAAAAATGGCACAGCTAAGCGAGGAACAAAGAATCAAAATGATTATCGTCGTTTTATCGAAAAAACAAGCGTAACATCTGACGGCGAGATCGCAGATGACACCACATTATGTTTGAACACTAAACGAGTAGCAGATGAAGAACAGTATGACGGTTATTATGCGGTAGTAAGCAATTTAGACAGTGATCCATTAGAGATAATCAAAATAAATAAAATGCGTTGGAAGATAGAAGAGTGCTTTAGAATTATAAAGTCAGATTTTAAAGCGAGACCTGTTTACGTTAAGACTGAAAATCGAATAAAAGCACATTTTATTACATGTTTTCTAGCACTTGTGATATACAGATATTTAGAGAAGCTTACAAAACATCAATACACATGTGATCAGCTTATTGAAACGTTACAAAATATGAATATGCGAGAAGTTATGGGAGAAGGCTATATACCAGAGTACACAAGAACAGAACTAACAGATAAATTACATGAAATATTCTGCTTTAGAACAGATTATCAAATTATAAACAGGAGCAATATGAAAAAAACTTTAAAACAGTCAAAATCAAAAATTCAGTACGCAAAATTCTGATATTTGCAAACACCCAATAAATCGCATAGCTATCGCATTTATTGGGTGTTTTTGCTCTGTTAACTGTCAAACTCGGGATTATACCA
>CALXSW010000118.1 GCA_944391255.1 uncultured Clostridia bacterium
TATGGACACCGGGCGGTTCATCACAGACACCTGGTTCAACAGAAGATACTCAGGGCGGATCATCAACAGGTATAACAGGCGCAGTAGGCGGTATATCAGCATCAGCTGGTCTCGGTTATTTCTATGATTGTATAGATCACTGGTCAAGACCGAATATTGATACATTGTATTCTGCAGGTTATGTAGAAGGCGTAGGCGAAAATATGTTTGCTCCTGAAGCGACAGTAACAAAGGGTGAATTCCTTAAGATGGCGGTTAATGTAGCCGGTCTTACAGTTGGTGAGGCGGTTTCAGGATCACACTGGGCTATCCCTTATTACACAGCAGCAGTAAAGGCCGGAATGATCCCTGATGGAATGGATATGAAGGCTTCAGATCTTGACGATACAATTAATCGTCAGGAAATGGCAGCGTTGGTATGCGCAGCGGCAAAGGCTAAGGGCAAGACTATTGACAGCAAAGCTGTTGAATTCAGTGACGCATGGTCAATAGATGCATGGGCTCAGCCGTATGTATATGGCGCGGCTAACCTTGGTATCATTGAAGGCTACGGCGACGGTACATTCAATCCTAACGGCACAGCAACACGCGCTGAAGCATGCGCTATGCTTGCAAGATTATATGTGCTTATCTAATCAGTTTTGATATCTAATATCGATAATTTAACAGCGGAGCAGACACACCTGTCTGCTCCGCTTTATCATTTAGTATATTTGTATTATAATAAGCTCATTTCACCGTATGAATTTTTTAAAAAATTTAATAAATTTTCTATTGATTATATGATTTGATAGGCGTATAATAATAAAGTGATTTAAAAAGTTTTGCTTTAAAAAGGGAGAAATGGCATCGTATGAAAAAAATATTATCTGTTATGACGTTTATATCTGCAATATCCGGGCTTATCTGCGCTCCGTCATTTGCGGAGGATGTAAGCGGACTATATATTAATGATATGGAAATAAGATATGATATATCAGATGACGGCAGGATACAGATACCGATGCGAGATCTGTTCGAAACAGCCGGATTCACTGTTCAGTGGTTTGAGGACGAATCGAGAGCGACGGCTTTTAACGATGATATAAGCATAACGATGATAGATGGCAGTAATGACATATATGTAAATAAAATAGAGTATACGATGCAGTCGCCGCAGGGATTGGAAAACGGTGAATTTATGATCGACA
Source organism: uncultured Clostridia bacterium (assembly GCA_944391255.1). Classification (GTDB taxonomy): domain Bacteria; phylum Bacillota; class Clostridia; order UBA1381; family UBA1381; genus Ornithomonoglobus. The sequence goes on from CALXSW010000118.1 coordinate 1,191, forward strand.
CCGAAACAGCTCTGACAGCTCTTGACGCGGAAATGGAATACCGTGACGGAGCAGTGTTCATATACAGCGAGCTTGCGGAGAACACAGACAGCTGGCAGTATGAGGTGTTTGATATGTTAAATGAAATACGGCGCGAAAACGGACTTGATGAATTTATATGGAATGCTGATCTTGAGCCTGTGGCAAGGGCGCATGGCGAGGATATGGTAAACAGGAGCTATTTTTCGCATGATGATCCCGAAGGCAATACGCCTTTTGACAGAATGAGGATGAATGGTATAGAATACAGCTTTGCGGCTGAAAATCTTGCGGCAGGACAGCCAAGTCCTGAATCTGTAGTCAAAGCGTGGATGGAAAGTGATGGTCACAGGGAAAATATACTTAGCCCTGATCTCAAGGAATGCGCGGTGGCATTTGTGCGCGGCGGCAAATATGGGATATACTGGATAAATGAATTTTTGACATATTGATATTTAGCATACTTCTATTTGAGATATAGATATAAGACAGCGGGATGAAGCAGATGTATTCTGCCTCATCCCTCTGTTTGTTTTGATAGAATGAATCATTACTTCATTCTGTTTTCATAATTCTTGATCATCTTTTTGACCATCTGTCCGCCAACTGAGCCTGCCTGCTTTGCAGTAATATCTCCGTTGTAGTTCTGTGAAAGATCTACACCCATTTCTCTGGCTGCCTCCATCTTGAACTGTTCCATAGCCGCTTTTTTTGATTTCTTTGCCATTTTAAATTTCCTCCTTGAAAAAGATTAGGATCAATTCCCGTTAATATTTTGTACAGAAAACACATTTCAATTCATGTATTTTATGGTTGTGGCAATTATGGATCTATGTGTTGCTTTTTGACAAAAGGTTTGGTATAATTGATATAATAGGATTTGTTTTTGATGAATTTTTTAAAAAAAAGAGGGGGGAGATCATGCCGGTAAAAATAATAACAGGCCCGATCGGAGCGGGGAAGACACGATATTGTTTCGAAGATATAGAGCGAGTCCACAGCGAAAGCCCGGAAAGAAGCTGTGTCATGATAGTTCCGGCGAACCATACTCATGTAGCAGAAAAGCAGTTTGCTGACAGATTTGGAGGCACGGGACTTAATAATATTGAGGTAACATCTATAGAAAAGCTTATGCGCGAAATGCTGCTTGAAACTGAAAAGGTTATATCGGCGCCGGGAAGATTTGCGCTTATAAAAAAGGCAATAAAGGAAAGCTGTATCAAAATGCGCGAATGTGGAGAATATTCAGCGAGATTGCAGAGAACTGTTTCCTCAAAAGGCTTTATAGATGTGGCTGATTCATTTATAGAGGATATAAAGAGGTATAGAGTTGATCCCGATTCAATGATGGAGCTTGCCGGAAAAACAGAGGACAGCTCGCTTAAACAAAAAATAGGCGCGGCTGTGAGCATATATGAAAGGTATAATGAATATCTTGAGCAGACCGATTATACAGATGAAGATGAGATGCTTATAAGGCTTGCGGGTGAAATAAAAAATAAATTTGGCGATAACACGAGCGTGTGGATAGATAAATTTGACGAGTTTATACCGAATCAGTTAAGTGTTATATTCGCGTTGATAGACTGCGGAGCAGATATAACTATAACATTTAATACAGCCGATAATGAGGCGGAAACGTTCCCTGGCACAAATGAGACGATACGCCGCATATGCGAGTATGCTGACGCAAAGACGGAGAGGATAAAAAGCTGCGCGGGGAATATATCAAAGAGTCCGGAGCTTGATTTCATTTCTAAAAACTGGTTCGGAAACGGCAGATATGGCGGAAAGACGGAGAATGCGGAGCTGTTTGAGGCGCGCGAGATATACACGGAAATAGAGAATGCGGCAGGAAAGATAGTTGAGCTTGTCAGGGAAGACGGCTACCGTTACAGGGATATATCAGTGGTGTGTGGCGATATTGATATGTACAGTCATCTTGTAGAGGCGGTATTTTCAGAATATGAGATACCGTATTATTCAGACGCGAGAATATCTGTCGCATCGCATCCTATTGCTGTTCAGATACTTTCGGTGTTTGATGTGATAAGGAATAATTTTGATCATTCGTCTATGGCTGACTATATGCGCGCGGGATTTTTATATACAAAGGATAACAGGCGCATACGCGAAGAGGATATAGACAGGCTTGAAAACTATGTTCTGAAATACGGCTTGCGCGGTAAAACGATATGGCTTGACCCAGAACGCGAATGGGGAAACAGAGAGCAGTTCGCAGAGCGCGCGTTCAAGGGGATCAGAGCTGAACGAGAAGCGGAAGCGGAAACGAAAAAGACAGGCGCCGGATATACGATAGACGAGTTACGGCGGATATTTACAGCGCCTATAGAAATATTCATGAAATGCGCCGGAAAAGCGAAAACGGTGCGTGATTATTGCGAGGCTGTTTATGAGCTTATATGCGCGCTGAACTTGTACAGCGGCATAGAAAAGGAGCGCGCAGCTCTTGAGCATAACAACGCTACAGCCGATTCGCAGCGTTTTTCTCAGATATGGAATATGGTTCTGAACGTTCTCGATCAGCTTTATCTGACAATGGGTGAAGATGAGGTGTCATTTGACGATTTCGAGGAATACCTTTTGACTGCTATGTCAAAATGCGAGATAAAAACAGTTCCGTCCGGTATAGACAGAGTATATATCGGCACATCGGAACGCGATATAGACGGCGATGTAAAGGTTATGTTCATGCTTGGCGCTGTAACGAACACATATCCTAAAATATCAGCAAGCGAGGG
>CALXSW010000119.1 GCA_944391255.1 uncultured Clostridia bacterium
AATCATATTTTTCAGTGTTTTCTTTTATAGGCTCCTGAACGAGCTTATTCTTTATGATTCTGTCGCAAGCTTCCTCAACTGATGGGTAAACACCTGCGCCAACACCGGCGAGGATCGCAACTCCAAGAGCAGGACCTTCCTTTGATGTTACTGTCTTTACCTGACAGCTGTACATATCAGCAAGCATCTGACGCCATAAAGCGCTTGTGCCGCCGCCGCCGCAAGCTGCCATATCAGAAACAGGGATATCCATTTCTTTCAGGACCTCAAGACAGTCACGGAGTGAATAAGAAACACCTTCAAGAACAGCTCGCAACAAATGCTCTTTCTTATGCATTGCTGAAAGACCAAAGAATACGCCTCGCGCATCTGCGTCAAGATGAGGTGTGCGTTCACCCATAAGATATGGGAGATAAAGGAGCTTTTCAGCGCCAATACTGATTTTTTCTGCGATCTCATCTATTTCCTTATAACTAAACTCAGGCATAAAGTTTTCCTTGAACCATTTAAGCGACAATCCAGCAGCCTGAGTAACGCCCATAACATGCCACTGATTTGGTACTGCGCAGCAGAATGTGTGTACTCTGCCTTTTTTATCGATAATAGGCTTATCAGTGTGCGCGAATACAACGCCGCTTGTTCCTATTGTTGTGAATGCTCTGCCAGGACGTACTACGCCAGTTCCGACAGCTGCCGCAGCATTATCTCCGGCGCCGCCTACTACAGGGATACCGTTATAATAGCCTGTTATTTCTGGACTTTCGTATACCTTCGCAAGAAGAGATTTATCTATATCAAGAAGCTCGAGAACTTCATCGCTCCAGCAGCGGTTCTTTATATCAAGCAGCTGCATTCCGCTTGCGTCAGATACTTCAGTTGCAAATTCACCTGTGAGCTTGTATCTAACATAGTCCTTAGGTAGTAAGATGTGTCTGCACTTTTCATATATCTCAGGCTCGTTGTTTCTGACCCAAAGTATCTTTGATGCCGTGAAACCAGTGAGCGCCGGATTAGCTGTGATCTCTATAAGCTTTTCCTTGCCAACTCGCTCTGTTATCTCTTCACATTCCTTGCTTGTTCTCTGATCACACCATATAATAGATGGGCGGAGAACCTCACAGTTCTCATCAAGCATTACAAGCCCATGCATCTGACCCGAAAGTCCTATACCGCGGACATTATCTGTTCCAAGCACCTCAAGACATTCCTTGGTAGCATTCCACCAGTCTTCAGGATCTTGTTCAGCCCAACCATTATGGGGCTGATACATCGGATATTCGACAGTATGTGATTTTAAAGTGTTGCCGTCTTCGTCAAAAAGAACAGCCTTTGTACCTGATGTACCGATATCTATTCCAATCAACAAATTCATCTGATAGACCTCCATATATTATTATGATTTAATATCTTCCGTTCTTTGTTGATTACATTATACACTATAAGAAAAAATAAATAAAGACATTTCATTGCTTTGTTTAAGACAAATCTTGCTTTTTTTGCATCTTTATGTTATAATTAATAAGGAGAGTATGATTTGCTGTCAAATTGGGGGAGATGAGATATGCAGAATTTGTACTATGAGGAAATACATAAAGCTGAGCGTGATTATCCATATATTCAGCTACAGAATATAAACTTCAGCTATGTGGCTCATTATCATAAGGAAATAGAGCTTATATATGTTGTTTCAGGAGAGGCAGTTATAAACATAGGCGGTAATGACGTTATTCTTAAAGAAAAAGATATATACATCGTTATGCCAGGGGAAATACACAGTATTTCAGGGACACATAATGTTATATATATAATGAAATTTTATGCTGATCATGAGTTTGTCTTTTTAAAAATAAATGGTCATATAACCACGAATGAAAAGCACTATGATGTATTTAAAAGCATAATAGATAATATCGCTGTGGAGGATACAGCTAAAAAGCCGGGATATAAATATGCGGTCAATATGCATGCAAACAGGCTGATGCTTGAGATAATACGAACGCTTGACCCTGTTAGAATATCAGAACATCTTCGTGAAGAGGGAATGAAGAAGATGGAATTCTTGAACGCTGTAAATAAATATCTGGAAGAAAATTATTCTAATGACATTTCAGTTGAATCATTTGCGTCAAGCGTGGGATATTCAAAATATTATTTTGCGCATATGTTTAAGGATATCACAAGACAAAGCTGCGCCGAGTTTATAACTTGTTTCAGGCTTGAAAAAGCAAAAGAGCTTATTATGAATGGAGCGGCAATAACAGAAACAGCATATGCGTGCGGGTTTAATAATCTGAGATCGTTTAACAGATCTTTTAAAAAGTATTACGAGATAACTCCAAGAGAATTTCGGAGCAAGGTAGAGTTATAATGCCTCAGAGGTATTGCAAGGTATGTTTTATTAGTATTAGACATTTGAAACTACATGGTGTATAATATAAACATAGACAGGAGGCGTTTAAAAAATGAAAAAAATATTAACAGCATATTTCAGCACAGGCGGAACAACGGCTGTTATCGCTAAAGCGCTGTCACAGGAAATAAATTCGGATCTATACGAGATCACGTCTAAACAGCCATACACAGCCGCAGACCTTGATTGGAACAACAGAAAAAGCAGAAGCAGTATCGAAATGCAAGATAAAGACAGCAGACCGGAAATAGAAGGCAGAGTCGCGAATATGGACGAATATGATATTTTATTCGTTGGTTTTCCTATATGGTGGTATGTTGCTCCGACTATTATAAATACTTTTTTGGAGATGTATGATCTGTCAGGAAAGATAGTAATCCCGTTCGCCACATCAGGAGGAAGTGAAATGGGAGATACAAATAAATATCTACAGCCGTCATGTACTGGCGCGGAGCTTATGGAAGGTAAGAGATTTGGACTTGAAACAAAGCCTATTGATATCAGAAACTGGATAAAGCAGATGGGTATAGAATTTTAATTTAAATACATAGTTTGCTTAATAAGGCTAATATGACAAAAGCCTTCGCATTTTTTGTGCGAGGGCTTTTCGATGTTTGTTAACGGTCATTATATTTTATTAGCCTGATCGTTTTGCTATCAATTATTTTAATCAATCCGTCTTTCTGCATTCTCGA
>CALXSW010000120.1 GCA_944391255.1 uncultured Clostridia bacterium
AATCGGTCTGATGCATTATTCTATAACATTTTCCGCCTTTAATTTGTCGGTAAACTCTTTTACGGTCTCGCGTACTTCCTGTTCTGTTGCGTCCTCGTAATCCTTTAACATCGCCGCAACTATCTCATCTTCCGTAACGTCGTTTTTAAGCATATTGAATATGTAGGCGCCTGTTCCGTTCATTTTAATAAAACCGCCGAATTTTTCGAGATCATCGCCGACCGCTACCGCAACAATTTTATCGGCTACTTCATTTGTTACAAAGTTGTATTTCAGTTTCATTTTCTTTCTCCATTTCAAAAATTTTATTATAAGCCGTCTGTGCAGCGCTAATATCCATATTGCATTTTATTCTCCATAATTTGCAGCAGGAAATAAGTCTGTCAATAAGTTTCAATGTATTTAAAGCCGCATTCGGGTCTTTAGGCATATAAACCTGATTGAAAAGAAGGTCTGCTGCTTCCGCCTTTGACATCGCCTCACAGGAATTTTGTTCCGCTCGCTCTATAAAGCATATGTGTTTAAGTGAAGTTCTCATATTGCAGCCTAAATGTTCTTTGCCGTTCCACGGCGTACCGTATGCGTAGGGAGTCTCCGGCTCGTCGTCAAAAAATCTAACTATCGGCTTGTCTCCGTTTACTATTTTAAGCCTTTCACCCAACAGTTTCTGCCATAACAGCATATGTGTGGTTTTGCCTGTGCCGCTGTGCGCTGCAAGCGCAATTCCTGTTCCGTCAACATCAAAAACCGCCGAATGAAGCACAAAAGCATTATGTAACGGCAGCCATTCGGCAAGTTTACGGTGCGCAGCCATTGCATGTAAATGACCCGGTCGATTTTCGTAATAAACATTACCAGAAATGAGATATTCATAAGCAATATCACTATGTGTAATATTAATGGCTATATCAATTTTTTTACTGTTAAATTCATAATTTTTTGATATAAAACCTAATGTTTTATATTCGTGTTGAGAAACTTCTACTGTAAAGTCTGCATATTTATATACCATTTAAATCTCCCAAAATATATAACAAAAATTACAAAAGATTTATTTTAGCTGTTTCTTCGTTTGCAAATATATCAAGCTTGCCATTTTGTTTCCACTCATTAATAATCGCTCGCTTTAAACGATAAAATTTGAGATTTCGAGAAATTTCATCACAAATATTTGACGCTTCAGGACATTTACTTATCATTTTGCAAACAGGCATAAGCTTGCATGTGGAACATTCTGAGAAGTGGTCATATGAAATATACCACGATTTTTTTATATCTTCATTAATCAAGTCTTCTTTAAATATATCTCCCCATATTTCAGATTCGGAAAAATGTTCACACATACCTAGCTTGCCATCAGGCGTCACTAAAGTGGATGCATCATCATCCGCCATGCATTTATTTACTGTCAATTTGCGCGGTAAGTAGGCACGAACCAAATTGTGTTCATAAAGTTTAGATTCAATTCTTATGATTTCGTTTATCAAATTTTGTTTTTCCGTAGAAGTACGTTTATTCGTGAAATCAAATAACGGAACAATATAAATTCGAAATTTTTTATAATCTTTATATCTTTTTATTAAATAATCAGAAAGACTATCAATATCAGTAATATTATGCACACCTATATTTATTCGTATGACGACCCCTATCCCCGAAATTAATAGCTTTTCAATATTGTTACATATACGTTCAAAATAATTTATATTTGCTTCGTATATATAATTTTTGGTTTTGTTGTATATTTCTTCTGTGCCATCTAAAGTTATTTGTACTATTTTTAATTTCCATTTGGTTATTGCAGTATTTATCGTTTCATCATCAAACAAATAACCATTTGTTATCATCAAAGAATTAAAATTCAACTTTTCGTTTATCAAATCCTCTGAAATAATGTCTATTGCTTTTCTATTAAAAAGCGGTTCGCCACCGAACCAACATATTTTAATCTTATTATCTTTTGAATGATTTTTAATATATTTTACAAGCTGATGTGCTGTATCCTCATTCATTGCAACCTTTTGTGTCCCTTTTTCATAACAATAAAAACACCTGGCATTACAGTCAGTTGTAGTCATAATCGTATAGTTGTAAATGGCATCTTTTTTCTTTAATTTATCTGCAATACTTATAAACTGTTTATAAAAAACAGCATCATTAAAATCATTAGGTACTAAAAACCACTTTTCAATAAAAACATCAAGTTCTTTGCTGTATGGTATTTCATTATCGAATAGCTTGACCTCTTGATTTGTCAATTCTAACAATTCTAAAGTAACAAGATTATATATAATAGGTACTTGTTCATTGGCAATAACTGTAAAAATCAGAGGCCTGTATTTTTTACTTTTTTCAATTGCCTGTTTTCCTATTATTTTATCAAATAAAACATTTTGAGGAATTATAGTTTTCATTAAAATACTCCTATGATTTTTAATAGGTTTGTTAATCTATTGAAAGAAATTTTTAAATAATAAGAAAATATGAGTACGAAGCCTGGCTCGTACTCATATACTTTTCAAATGACAAATTGTTGATAATTAGTCTGCGACACAACCTTCACATTCGGCGCCCAAATCAGTTATACACCCAGGATCTGATGTTGCAACAATATCAAAATCAATTTTCACAATTTCACAAATAGCCTTCATACATATCACCCCTTATATATATAATAAACACTATAATCAAATTTATTTTGATGTTAAGAACGCTTTACAAGCATCACCATATTGTATCATCTCATTTAATGCATTCAAAAGCTGTTCGCTAGCACTGCCGTTTCTCTTAGTATAAACATATGACTGGACACTATAAGTTGAATCCTGTGTAAGTTTTGTACCGTCAGCTTTGTATACATTAATTGTTAACTTACCGCGCATATCCGCAGCCGTAAAGTCATTAAACTGAAGCGAAAATTTGCGAGTTCCATCAGTAAGTGAAAATGTATGTTTTGAATCAGACACTGTAGAATTATAATACTTTACAGATTGCTTTTGACCATTAAAATCTATATAATCAATTACAACGTACAATCCGTCGTATTCATCAATATACTGATTATAATATTTACTTCCAAATTGAAAAGCAACATTAAAAATTAATTTTGATTCGGCTTCTATGCTAAATGTAGAAAAAGTAACCGGATATTCATCAGTAGAAGAAGTTGCCATAGATTTTTGATCTATAACTTCTGTTGTTCCAGAAGTGGCATATGTGCTATAATCTGTTCCCTCATAAACCATAGATGCATTGACCAAATTATCCACGTCATAACCAAAGTTGATTTGAGCAGCAGCTCCATAATATAACATATCAACTAACACGGTTTTTTGCAAATCTGTTGCCTTTGGAAGCATTTTAAAGGTGTACTGCTTGACACTACTTGTAATGCTTTCGCCCGAATACCATTTAGCATCTATTGAATTATATGTATACGCGTAACCGGTTATATTATCACCCAAATTTGGTGATGCAACACCATAACTGAATTTATATACATCTGCTGAATTCATAGTTGTATCTTCAGCATCAAGATAATTGATGATTTTTGATGTTTTTTCTCCATCTGCTCTTTGCTGAACAAATTCGAAATACAAGTCACTCCAACCGCGGGCTGTACCTACGCGGCTTAAGTCAATTTCGTCTCTAACTCCCATGCAAAAAAGAATTTCACTTTCAGCAGAGACCGATGTAAACATAGGTCTGGAATATTTATTGTAATATACAGTCTCTGTCATTCCTTCTTCACATTTAGCACATTTGAAAGTTATTAAGCCATTTGATTTTTCTGTCGCCGGATCAGCAGAAACAGCTTCCCACTGATGTTCACAAGACGGAGCGTCTTCTACTACAGTAATCTTACCGTTAGTGACTGTCATATCAATAAATTCTGCATCACCGGTATATTCAAAGTTTCCAAATGCACCAGATACTTCTGTGCTTTCGGCGTTACCGAAATCGCAGGTCTGCTCTTTGGTAATTTCTATATCATAAGCCTTAGCCTCTGCACCATCATTGATTGTGAAGGTGAGAAGTGCCTGCATTGAGGTAACTACCGCCTTGTTATCCGCAGGCATAGCGAGAATTCTTACAGCGCCGTCAACAACAGAGATTGTTTCGCCGTCCGTAGAACGATACTCAACTATATAAATATCTTGAGGTGGTACACCCTCGCCGCCCGGGTTGTCCTCTACATCCGGCATATATGTAGCATCCTCACCGGCTGCGATATCCGTAATAGTAAGAGCATCAGTATCAAACGACACGTCAAAAAGCGAAGCGGCTATACCCATACCGTCCTCACCGTTTGAAGCTGTGTAAGTAAGTGTTACGGGTACAGTAACCGATTCACCGGCTTCCCCGGAAACCTCGCCGACAACAAATGTTCCCGTCCCGTTAG
>CALXSW010000121.1 GCA_944391255.1 uncultured Clostridia bacterium
CTGCATAGCGTGATATCTTCTCACCTTCCCATGGCGCTCCGTCCGATACGGACAAAGTGTTGTTTTCTATAGTAACATACACCTCCTCCTTATCGTTAGCGAACACCATATGCGATGATGATATTATCATGCATACTGCCGCTGCTGCTGAAATGATTTTTTTGTTTTTCATTATGATACCTCTTTCCGCCACAAAAAAATACCGCGGCAAAGGATCGACCTCCGCCACGGAATGTATACTCAATGAATGCATCACAAAATAACCGCGCTGCGGTTAAGGCGCGCCCTGTATCTGTTACGATATTTACGGGAACGCATTAATGCAGGTCTTCCGGCTCACGTCATATGTATATAATAATATATACGCGCCGCACACTCAGCCTTCTCAGTTTCCCAATGACCGGTTTTCACCAACGAGTATGCCGCTCTTACGCACACGGCGATTTTTCATCGCTCGGGATTTTCACCCGCTTCCCTTTTCACCTCATATGCCTTTACGGCATATGCGACACATTATGTGGCTATAAAATTTTTCTATATTATACCATAACTTATCTTCTTTGTAAAGAACAAATTTTAGCTTCTCAAAAAAATATGACCGGACAGTCATACAAAAATACCGCCCGATCATTTTGATCAATATATTATTCTTCAGTTTTCTGTTCAAGCTTGTGAACGCTTACGCTTTCTATTCTTCTGTCCTTTATCGATGTAACCTGCATCTTAAGACCGGCTATCTCGATTTCCGGAGTAGTTCCGTCTGCCGGGAACTCATTAAGCTCACTCAATATAAGACCGGCAAGAGTGTTGTAATCATCGTCCGGAAGATTTATTCCAACTGCCTCTGATATCTCATCAAGCGGAGCTGAACCGGATATCTGCCACAAGTTTTCACTTATCTTAACTATTTCTTCCGGCTCGTCAACGAGCGTAAGACTTCCGACTATTTCCTCAAGCAGACTTGACATCGTTACTATACCGCTAAGTCCGCCGTATTCATCGAGCACAACCGCAAAATGTTTTTTCATACGCTGCATCTGACGGAAAAGCTCGTCTGCGTTCATCGTTTCCGGAACGAAAAATGCCGGTTCTATCTTCTTCTTTACATCAGTTTTTTCGTAAAGCGCCTTATAAAACCTCTGAATATCCATTACTCCAACCACATTGTCGATCGCCTCGGAGCAAACAAGATATTTTCTATGCGGGTCTTCCCGAACCGTTTTCTCCCATACCTTTACATCATCTTCAAGCCACAATATTGTGATATCTCTGCGGTGAGTCATAACTTCCCCAAGCGGAGTGTCATCAAGCTCAAAAATGTTGTGTATCATAGTTTTTTCATCAGGGTCTATAGTACCTTTTTCACTTCCTATATCAAGCATCATACGGATCTCTTCCTCGGTGACTTCTTCGTCCTCCTCATCAGGATTTATTCCGAAGAGCTTTAATACCGCATTAGTTGATTTTGTCAGGAACCAAACAACCGGCTTACATGCCTTTGCAACTCCATAAAGGAAACCTGACAAAGCTAAAGAAAGTGACTCTGCCTTTTTCATAGCGACACGCTTTGGCACAAGCTCGCCAAATATAAGCGTTACTACCGATAATATTATCGTTATTACAATAACTGAAATAGCGTTAAGCACCGATTCCGGTATTCCCACACCGGCTGACTTGAGCGCGTCTACTATCATTCCCGAAAAGTTATCCGCCGCGAACGCACTTCCCAAAAATCCGGCTAACGTAATACCCACCTGGATCGTTCCAAGGAAGTTAGTAGGCTCAGCTGTGAGCTTTGCGAGTTTCTTTGCGCGTTTATCGCCGCTCTCCGCCGCTTTTTGCAGTTTAAGGTCATTAAATGATATAACTGCGATCTCTGCTGAAGCGAATACCGCATTCAGCGCAATAAGTACCACCTGAATTAAAAGTTGTAGGGGTAAACTGTCCAAAAAAAGATCATCCTCTCTGTTTTAAATATTTGTTTATAGATTATTTTATGTAATAAACAGAAAATAAATCCTGCTTATTGATTATGATTCTATCATAACAGCTCTATAATGTCAATAGTTTTTTTATATATTCAGTATATATTTTATACTGCATTGCATTACGCGAGGGAACTTAATTTTTCCCATATGTCAGGATGTTTTTTCTTTAGATTTATAACATTAAAATCAGCGTCGACAAAACCGTGCTTCGTCTTTCCCTCAGACATCAGCGTGCGCTCCGGCAGCTTGTACACCTTGTACTTAAAATCGACACGCGCTACTGACAGTCTTTCTATCTCACATGTGACAACTACCTCATCTTCGTATTTAAGTCCCGCAATATATTTACAGTGCGTTTCAGCGAGCGGAAGAAGAACGCCTGCCTGCTCCATCTGCGTATATGTTATGCCCGACTTTTTTATAAAATCTGTTCTCGCCTGCTCAAACCACGGATAATATCTCGAATGATGAACTATTCCCATCATATCTGTTTCCGCGTATCTTACAGTTAAAAAAGTTTCACTTTTGTATGACATCTCTGCTCCTCTTTTCTTTATCATAATTACTCGTTCTCGTAACGATTTCTTTCTAAATATAATACCATATTATTCATTAAAATGCAATAGATAAGTATAATAAATCAAAGCGTCATATGTCATTATTTTATATATTGAAAAAAACAGCCTCATATGATATAATTTTATTATAAAATGCGGAGGAATTGTCATATGAAAAAATGCAGGATCACAGTTATGAGAATAGCACATTACGCCGATCTAAGCGAAAAATACGAAAATCCTATAGAG
>CALXSW010000122.1 GCA_944391255.1 uncultured Clostridia bacterium
ATACTCGTGTGATGTATTACGAGGAAGGCGATGAGCTGTATGTAAATCTCTATATGCCAAATGAGCTTGTATGGCGCTCAAAAGGATTTGAGTTAAAAACAGAAACAAAGTATCCGTATTCGGATAAAGTGAGGATAACTGTCAAAAAAAGCGGTGGTTCAGCCGGATTGAAGTTAAGAGTTCCGTCATGGTGTGATAAAATGAGCGCGGAAGTTGGCGGAGAGGTATATAATGACGCGGAAGCGGGCTATATATCTTTGCGGCGAGACTGGCAGGACGGCGATGTCATAGATATCACCATACCGATGAAAACGAAGCTGTACAGCTCAAGAGCGCAGGGGCAGATAGCGTACAAGTACGGACCTGTCGCGCTTGCGGCTCCGCTCGGGACGGTGAAGAATACGTATGGCGTGACAGAATATATAATGAATGAAACAAGGATAGATTCTGTTACAAAGCCTGTTCCGTATATCGTAACGAACGGCGGATCGCCGGACAGCTTTGTTGAGACAGAGGATAGAGATTCTTTGAAATTCAGAATTGCGCCGGAACACAGCTCAACAGGCAGAGCGATAGAGCTAAAACCGTTTTATGAGATCCACCATGAGTTCTATACCGTATATTTCAATGTTGACTCTGAGGCTGACAGATTCATAAAAGAACTAAATGATGTGACTGTCGATAAGGTCGAGCCTGACGGACAGCAGGATGAGCTTGGCCATGGCTTTATGACAAATATATCCGGCGCGGAGCATAGAAGCACATTCGTATGCGGCGGAGAAAGCCATATGTACAGAGACGCGTGGGGTGACTGTGTCAATAAAGACGAGCTGCCGTACTTCTCGTATACGCTTTCTGTGTCAAAAGGCAGAAATTTTGTCTGCGTTGTAAACAGAGCTGAGGCGCCGGAGTTTGAGTGTGATGGTGTAAAATACAGAAGGGAATTTTGTATATACGCTGAAAATGAAAAAATAGGCGAATGCGTAACAGAGGAAAATGAAAGCGGAATGATGTACGGATTTTATGAGATACCTATGTATCTTACAGCCGGAAAAGAGTCTGTTACGATACGGCTTGAGGCTAAAACATCAAGTTCATGCGCTTGTGTTTCGGAGCTTAGAATAACGACTGACGTTGTGACAAAATAAAAATGGTAATAAAGGAGAATAAAGATATGAAATTCAAAATGGTTCATGAAAATTATAATGTGTTTGATCTGGAAAAGACAATGGCTTTTTATAAGGAAGCTCTCGGACTTTATGAAAAGCGCCGTATAGTGGCTGATGATGAGTCTTTTATAATAGTTTATCTCGGAAATGAAGAAACAGATTTCCTTTTAGAGCTGACATGGAACAGAGATAGAGAAAAGCCATATGACCTTGGCGAATGTGAGTTCCATCTCGCCTTTGAGGTAGATGATTTTGAAAAAGCGTACGAGCTTCACAAAAGCATGGATTGCGTATGCTATGAAAACAAAGAAATGGGTATTTATTTTATAATTGACCCGAACGGATATTGGCTTGAAATAGTGCCTAAAAAGTGATATTAAGATGGCTGCCGCGAATTTTGCATTAACGCGGCAGCTGTTTTTTTTAATGAAAGCCAAAGTTTTTTCTGAATTCTGTCGGAGAAAGACCTGTGTATTCCTTGAAATCTTTTGAGAATTTCTGAATATTTGAATATCCTATGTTATTCACTATAAGCACCGCTTTAAGATCTGTATATATCAAGAGCTGCTTGGCTTTTTCGAGTCGAAGCATTTTTATATATCTTGCCGGAGTCGTTCCAAAATGCTGTTTAAAAATATGTATGAGATATTTTTCGTTAAAGCACATCTCATTGGCGAGTGTTTTTATTGAAAGAGGTTCGTCAAGGTTATCTTCTATATATTTCTTTATATGACTTACAAACCCGTCCTCTTTTATGCTGTCTACTGTTCTGTTATCGTTTTTTAAAAACATAGCCACAAGCTCCAAAAGCGCCGCGTTTATCATGAGCGCTGACGCGGCGTCTGTTTTAAGATGAAGCTGATCGATGAGATCGAGCAATTCCTTTGGCCTTGAAATATCGTCAAGCGATATAACATAAGGAAAATCTATAACATCAAAAAGAGATATGCCGTCAAAGTGCATTATAAAATCGCACCAGTATTTGTTATAACATGTTTCATTTTCTGAATACAGCGAAACGATAGAGTTTTTAGGGAGAAGGACCATATCGTTTTTCTTAGGATAATATGCTGTTCCGTTTATCGTTATTTTTCCATGCCCTTCAAGAATAAGATATATACAGTCGCGTCTCCTTCGGTGCTCGCCGCGCGACCAGTCCGGGCATAATCCGTGATCTATAAGTATAAGCTCTGTCTGGAGCTTTGACAGATGCTGATTAAGCAAAATATTCTTATTATGCATATCCATAAATATTTCCCCCTGCCTGCTGACGGATCTTTAATATAAAGTATATCACAAAACTGACTTTTTGACAAGTGCAACTGACTGAAATATGTGTAAGGCAAAAAGGATTTTATATATAATATAGAAAAGAGAGCGGAACGAAGATACTGATCATACAGTACTATATTCAAAATTAGAAAGGATGCACAGAAATGAAAAAGACAATATCTTTACTTTTGTCAGCGGCGATGATATGTCCGTCAGCGGCAGGATCAAATTCTGTAAGTGCTGAGAATATGTCTTACGGATTCGGAGATTCATATCTTGTTGTAAAGGAAAGCAGTACGAGCAGTATATCAAACGCGCCGATAGGCGATACTGGTTTTAGTGTTACAACGGAAACATCAAACTGGAATGCTGTAACAGTGCGTGACAAGAACAGCGCGGGTGAGGGACTATGGCCATACGGCAATGGATTGCCGGATAACGGATATTATATGTTTGTAGCCGCGGGCGGAAACAATCCGGATGTTAACGCGACGCTTACGCTTCCTGAAACGATACAGGAGGGGAGCTATGTTGCGGTAACGTATGCTAAGCCGTATATGACAAACAATGGCAGCACAAACAGAAGCGCCGGCAAAGCAAATACTATGACGATAGGCGGTGTAACTCTTGATATAGAGGGAACAAGCGAATATGATACATGGTATACTGCTGTTGTAAGAGCTGACAGCGATATATCAGATATAAAATTTATGCTTGGCAGCTGGAGCGCGACAGCAGTATCTGAAATAGCCGTTCTTGACAGCTATGACATGCTTGAATTATCGGTTGAAAATGATGCAGGCTCTGTATATATAATGCCGGACGACGTGACAGTTCAGTATACGGCAAAAATATATGACAGTATAATACGAGCTATGGACGGAGATGAAACTGTGTGGAAGGGCGCGGTCAGCGAAAATGAAAAAGCGGAATACAGCGTTGTATCAAAAGACAGCGGAGATGTTCCGTCAGGTGTTTCTATAGATGACAATGGAAATTTGACTATATCCTCTGATGCGGAGCCGGGGATTATAAGTGTCAGCGCATCGTATAATGGGTATATAAAAACACTTGACCTTGAGCTTATGGAATTGGGAAATGCTGATAAGGTGACTATAGCCGGAGATGAGCTGGTTTATAAAGGGGGCAGTATGACGCTGAGAGCGTTCCCGTCAGTGGGCGGAGTTCTGATCCCTGAAAGAGATACGATATGGAGCATTGAGGGCGATGATCATGGATGCGTTATAGAAAACGGTGTATTGACAGTGCCGGAAACCGCGTCAGCAGGAAATATAACGGTGAAAGCTGTGCTCGATACGACAGGGGCACAGACCACACCTGATATAGCAGATGTATTTACAGTTACTATAGCAGATGAAAACGATGTTTCACCTTGCGGAGTGAGCGGAGCGTTCTTGAAGGACGGAGCTTTAAATGTGTCAGATGCTGCCGGAATAACAGGGCTCGCAGTCAGCAAAACAGGTGAAACGGAAGGATATAAAGCGGTAGCGAAGGCTATAGATGATAATGGTATTGCTGTGGCGGAAACAGAAAAAGATCTGTCAGGCATAGAGGAAGGTGTTAGTGAATTGAAAACGGAGCTATCATTTAATGGAGCGTCATCTGTAAAGGCATACATAGTAAACAGCGAAAATGAAGTAGTTTCGGATATTTACAAGGCGGACAAGGGAATATATAAAAATATACCGCTTGTAGGCGACTGGATAACAGGTGAAAAATCAGGTCTTGGAATGGGAGCCGGAATAATAAATCCTGTCGGAGCGCCGTATGGAGTTGATCCGGAAGTTGCAGATGTGTCATCATTAAATGTTACATATTCTTATGACGACAACTATCCTAAACCATCAGCAGATAACGCGCTTTGGTATAAAACAGGCGCATTCGCGTCAGGAGCGAATATTTATTCGCGAGACGGAGCTGACTGGGAGGAACAAGCGCTGCCGATAGGAAACGGATATATGGCAGGCATGCTTTTCGGAATGCCGGACAAGGATCAGATACAGTTTAATGAGGAAACTTTCTGGGCAGCCGGCTACAGAGGCGTACAGTCAAGCGTCGCGTCAAATAATATAAATAAGGAAATGAGCGAGGGTATAAACGGATATATGAATGCCGGAAATATCTTTGTCGATTTCGATATGCCAAGCGGAACAAGGATAACAAACTATTACCGCGACCTCAATCTTGACGAGGCTGTAGCCCATGTGCAGTATGAGAAAGACGGAGTCACATTTAAAAGAGAATATTTCGCATCATATCCAAAAGAGGTTCTCGTATTAAGATACACGTCAGATCAGGAAAACGCATTGAGCTTTGATGTC
>CALXSW010000123.1 GCA_944391255.1 uncultured Clostridia bacterium
TAATTGTTCGTAAGTTATATTACCTTGCAGACAGTCATAAAATGTCTGAGCGGTAGGCAACCGGCTGTTTATTACGTCCGATAGCGTATGAAGTCCTATCAGATGAAAAAAATCTGATGGCTCAAAATCCAGCGTAAAATCTATTATTTTGCCTTTTCTGCCTAGCTTTATAATATATTTATAATCTATAAGACGACGAAACGCCGCCGCGCGTTCCTGTAACTTATCCATAAATTCCTCCGTCCAAAAAAAGAAAAGCTCTGCCGCAAAAGCAGAGCTTTGAATGTTTTCTGTCTGCACATCCTGCGTGCATAAAGTCAGCTGGCGGTCTACACATACAACCCATCGAGAACTCCGCGAAACACTGCTTGCTGACACAATCTTTCGCATCAACATCCTAACGGACACTCGCCGTTGCCCGTTCTTGTAATATTATTATACGATTTTTTATCAAATATGTCAATACACAAACCAGAAAATTTACAAATATTAATATTTATAAACTAAATTACATCGTATTCCCTACCCTCCGCACTGCGAGCATGGCTCATAGCCGGCGGCTTCAGCCTCTGCCGGAGATGAAAAGTAAACTCTGTTTTTCTCATCAGGCAGTCCGCCGCAGTCCGGAGCGTGATATTTTTTCGTGTTTTTATTTCCGATACATTCGCCATAGACAGAGCTGTCATTTTCTGTATACGGATCGGTCTGCGTCTGCGGACTTTTCTCGGACGCAAACACTATCTCGTTTCCGTCACTCTCGGCGACTATGTGACCGTTCATATCGGTTCTGTATATCATAACATCCTTATCGTGGAGCCGATTTAGCGTTTCATCATGCGGATGTCCATAGCTGTTGTCCTTTCCACACGATATTACAGCATATTCAGGATCTACAGCGTCTAAAAACTGATCTGATGTGGAGCTTGATGAGCCGTGATGCGCTACCTTTAAAACGTCTGCTTCAAGCTCCGCTCCGCTGCTCATAATTGACTGCTCCGCTTCAGCTTCAGCGTCACCTGTAAATAAAAACGAAGTGCCGCCGTACGTTATACGGCACATTATTGATGTGTTGTTAAGATCATCATCTCCCACATCAGGCACATAGAAAACAACGTCCGCGCTTCCAAGCTCAACCATATCACCATTTTCAGGATTTACTATTCCGCCTGACGCGCGCGCTTTATCCTTGAAATCCATGTAACATTTCGTGTCAGCCTCCGCCTTTGGCGCGTACACATTATTTACTCTAAGCGTTGACAGTGGTCCGGGCAGTCCGCCCACATGGTCCTCATGCGCGTGCGTGCAGAGCATATACTCTATCTCGCTAACATCCATATCGTCAAGATACGAAACGACAAGATCACTATCCGCGACATTTCCGCCGTCTATAAGCATAGCCTCACCATCGCATATTATAAGCTCACAGTCAGCCTGACCAACGTCTATATAATGCACCTCAAAATATGAACCGCCCTTAATGACACCTGATCCGTCAGGCAGCATGGAGCCGATATCAAACGTACATGACGATAGGCTTATAACAGCTGAGCATATCAATAAAGAAAATAATTTTTTATTCATATGCTCCTCCGTTAATCAAACCATTTCTTCCATTTGAATATAATTATTTCCACAATTATAACAACTATGCTTAATATTATAACTCCCCAATAGCCATACGGCGATTTAAGCTCCGGCATTGACTGGAAATTCATTCCATACCATCCGGCGATAAGAGTCAAAGGCATTATGATCACAGTAACGACAGTTAGGACCTTCATAGTCCTGTTCTGCTCTATATCTATCTGCGACTGATACATTTCACGAAGCTGAACGGTATATTCACGAAGCATCTTCGTATTGTCATACAATCTGTCGGCTCTGTTTGAAACTACTCTGAACAGGTTGCAGTCTTCAGAGTTAAAAATGCTGTTCTTGTTCTCGCTCATCATCTCAAGCATATCTGCCATCTGCTGATAATATCCGTTCAAGATCATTATCTCGCGCCGGCATCTGAGCATATCCATATGGAACGTGTCATCGTCATGATCCATAAGATCTTCCTCAACCGAAACAAGTCTGTCCTCGTATCTCTGAAGATACAGAACATCATCATTTATCAAAAACTCTATAAGCTCAAGGAAAAATCTCGCCTCAAGCGTCGTTTCATAAACACGGATCTCCGGCAGTCTTGTTATTATTCTTCTGATCCTGTCCGTGTCATCTATAAATATTATGTGAGCCTTATGGATATAAAATCCAAATCCAAATTCCTTTTCAAGCAGATCCTGCTTATCAGGGATCAGTATCGTTCCGATCGTGCATGTTCTTAAAACGTCGCATTTTGAATACTGTATATGCTCAAGCGAGTCCATAAGCACCTCATGATGGTACGTTCCCTCATACTGCTCGTCAAATTCAGCTATCGTCATTATCTCTACGAGAACATCGCCCTTTTCAAGCTCTGTGTTATCCTCTATCGGGATAAGCTTCTGTGACAATTTGAACTTCATAAACATAACCTCCTTCCGACCGCGTGTGATGCTGCAGATAAGACGCTGTCAAAAGAAAAAACCGCCCTTTTACAGGCGGAAAAATCATTTAGATCTCATTGCTTTATGACATGCATTGCAATAAACCGGTCTGTCGTGCTTAGGCTCAAAAGGCAGTGACTCAACAGCGCCGCATTTCGCGCACACTATCTCATACATTACCTGCTCGCCGCTGTTAGCTCTGCTGCCATTTTTCTTTCTGTTACGGCAGCTGCGACAGCGTACAGGCGGCTTGTCAAAGCCTTTTTCAGCATAAAACTCCTGTTCTCCGGCTGTAAATACAAATTCTTTTCCGCAATCCTTACAAATTATCGTTTTGTCGGTATCCATTTTTTTATTATAGTATCCTTTCAATTCAAATATCCAATTCCTGCTCAAGCTTCTTTTTGATTCTCTGCATAGCGTTGTCCACCGCTTTAATATCGCGTTTTACCGCCGCCGCTGTTTCCTTATACGACATGCCGTTCAGGTGGCACAACAACACCTGCATTTCAAATTCTGAGAGCACATTGTTTATTATACCCTCTATCCCCATTACGTTTTCACGCTCTATCAGGATATTCTCCGGGTTTTCCCCCATGCCGCTGTCTATTATCTCTCCCAGCTGCACACCCGCTTCCTCGTCGAAAGCAGAATCAGACAGAGATATATAAGAATTGAGCGGAGTATGCTTAAGCCTCGACGCCTTTTTTACCGCCGATATTATCCTGCGCTCTATACACACGCCCGCGAACACATTGAACAACGGAAATTTATCCTTGTCAAAATCCATCACAGCCGCGTATAATCCTATAAGTCCCTCCTGAACAATGTCGTCATCATCACCGCCAGCCATATAATATGGCTGTGATTTTTTGTGAACGAGAGGCTTGTATCGTAAAAGTATCTTTTCAAGCGCGTCCTTATCTCCTGACTGCGCCATTTCCACAAGCTCGTTATCAGACAAATTATCCATCCTCTGCCCCTTTCACAAACTCCGATCATGATCCGACATTTATATTTTACGTCATTTCGCATTGTTTGTCAAGTACTTTTTGCCCCCGCGCTGTCTGTTTATAATAATGCGTGCGTTACGGCTGATATGCAGGTCTAATTTTTATGATGTTCGACGAACAAAAATTATTATCGCATTTACTCGAGGAACAGCGGCGATCAAAAAAAAATGTTTAATACGCGACAATATTCCGGAGCGTGTTTTTTTAAATCAGCCGCTCACAAAATCGGCGCGCGCGTCAAGTATAGATATATATAAAGCATTACAAAAGAATAAAAAAAGACTGCAGCGACTATTTCACTGCAGTCCAATTTTTACTTTTTCAGCTTTTCACGCTTTAATCCGTCAAGATATATCTTTGTTTCAGATACTACGACTCCGTTAAGAGCTATCAGCGCTACAAGGTTCGGGAGCGCCATAAGACCGTTGAATATATCAGCGATCGTCCATACAGCCTCTACCGTCATATATGGTCCTATAAAGATACATGCTATATATACCCATCTGTATATCTTTACAGCCTTCGGATTAGGTGTAAGATATTCAAGGCACTTTTCACTGTAATAGTTCCAGCCGAGTATAGTCGTAAAAGCGAAGAATACAAGGCAGATCATCAATACGAATGCCGCTACAGATGAATTGAACGGAAGTCCTGTCTGGAATGCCGCTGTAGTTACAGCAACGCCTTCAAGTCCCATATCCCATGTTCCTGTTATAACGATCGTAAGACCTGTCATTGTACAGATTATAATAGTATCTATAAATGTTCCTGTCATTGAGATAAGTCCCTGCTGAGCCGGATTATTTGACTTTGCCGCAGCTGCCGCTATAGGCGCGCTTCCAAGTCCTGCCTCGTTTGAGAATATACCTCTTGCAACACCCTTCTGCATCGCTACTATTATAGATCCTACCGCGCCGCCTGTTACAGCTGCCGGATTAAATGCCGCCTTTACAATAGTAACTATCGCATTAGGTATCTCTGTAAAGTTAAACGCGAGCACGAGCAATGCGAAAACGACATAAAGTATAGCCATAAACGGAACAACTACCTGTGATACTGTTGAAATTCTCTTTATACCGCCTATAATAACGAGCGCAGAGCATACTGTCAGGATTATTCCGGCGATCACTACAGAGATCGAATAGCTTCTGCCGAATAATGTTATTACATGAGCGTTATTCGGATCAAAGAAGTTGTTTACAGCGCTTGTTATACCGTTTATCTGCGAGAAT
>CALXSW010000124.1 GCA_944391255.1 uncultured Clostridia bacterium
TAGCTATATCGGCGGCGGCAGCGCTGCTGTTTCCGAGGAAGGAGGACGGCGTAGATGCAGCATAATATGTACGTTTATATATTTCTTATGGCGGCTGTGACATACGCGATAAGAGTTCTGCCGCTGACGCTTATAAAAAAGCAGATAACGAACAGGTTTCTCCGTTCTTTTCTGTATTATGTGCCATATGTAACGCTGTCGGTTATGACGTTCCCGGCGATCATTAACGCCACAGGAACACCGCTGGCAGGAGCAGCGGCTCTCGCGGCGGGAATTTTGGCAGCATGGTTCGGAGCGGGACTTTTCCCGGTAGCTATAATATGCTGTCTTGTCGCGTTCATGCTCGGACTTTTCCCTTTCTGAGTGTGAAAACTAATTGGCATAAGATGTAAATAACTATTGACTTTTGTCTGCTCATGGGATATAATTTTATTATGACAGATGCGGTCAAATCGTTTCCGCAGGAGAAAGGAAGTATTTAAAATGGTAAATGAAATCATGGATGCTATTGCCGGATACGACAGCGAGGTCGGAGCGGCAATAAAGGCAGAATGCGCAAGACAGCGCAGAAATATTGAGCTTATTGCATCTGAGAACATCGTTTCAGAGGGCGTAATGATGGCTATGGGAACAGTTCTCACAAATAAGTACGCTGAGGGATATCCTGGAAAGAGATATTACGGCGGCTGCGAAAAGGTCGATGTTGTTGAGGATATAGCAAGAGAGAGAGCTAAGAAGCTGTTCAATTGTGATTATGCCAACGTTCAGCCGCACTCGGGCGCTCAGGCAAACCTTGCAGTATTTTTTGCTGTTCTTGAGCCGGGCGATACTGTTATGGGTATGAATCTTGACCAGGGCGGTCATTTGAGCCACGGTTCGCCTGTAAATATTTCAGGTAAGTATTTTAATATCGTGTCATACGGCGTTGATGAAAACGGCTATATCGATTATGATGCTCTTCGCGAGAAGGCGCTTGAATGCAAGCCAAAGATGATAATTGCCGGAGCATCAGCTTATGCGCGCACTATTGATTTTAAGAAGTTCAGAGAAGTGTGTTACGAGGTAGGCGCTGTTCTTATGGCAGATATCGCTCATATCGCAGGTCTTGTAGCGGCAGGCGTTCATCCGTCACCGTTCCCGTATGCTGACGTTGTAACAACAACTACACATAAGACATTGAGAGGACCAAGAGGCGGACTTATCCTTGCAAACAAGGAAGCAGCAGAAAAATTCAACTTCAATAAGGCTGTATTCCCTGGCATACAGGGCGGACCGCTCATGCACGTTATAGCATCAAAGGCTATATGCTTCGGCGAGGCGCTCAAGCCTGAATTTAAGGAATATGCTGAGCAGGTCGTTAAGAATGCGGCAGCTTTGTGCGCGGCGCTTAAGGAAAACGGCGTAAAGATAGTATCTGACGGAACAGACAACCATCTTATGCTCGTTGATCTTCGCGGTCTTGAGGTTACAGGTAAGGAGCTTCAGGCGAGATGTGACAGCGTTTATATAACTCTTAACAAGAACACAGTTCCTAACGAGCCAAGAAGTCCGTTTGTTACATCAGGTGTAAGAATAGGCACACCGGCTGTTACAGCGCGCGGCATGAAGGAAGAGGATATGAAGAAGATAGCTAAGTGGATATCACTCTGTATCTTTGATTACGAAAACAGCGCGGATCAGATCCGTAAGGAAGTAGAGGAGTTCTGCGAAAAGTTCCCGCTTTACGAATAATTTGAATTTTAATGGGCAGCTGTGGTTCATCACTATACGGCTGCCTTGAATTTTATAACAGGAGATCGAAATAATGGCAAATAAAATTGATGGAAAGAAAATCTCACAGGAGATCAAGGACGAGCTTAAGGCTGAGGTGGAACAGCTCAGAGAAAACGGCGTTGTGCCTTGTCTTGCGGTGATACAGGTCGGAGCCGATCCGGCGTCAACTGTATATGTTGGAAACAAGAAGAAAGCGTGTGAATATATAGGCATAAGATCACTCGCGTATGAGATACCGGAGGAAACGACAGAATCGGAGCTTTTAGCGCTTATAGATGAGCTGAATAACAACGATGAGGTAAACGGTATACTCGTTCAGCTCCCGCTGCCGTCGCATATCGATGAAAATAAGGTGATACAGGCTATATCGCCGCTAAAGGACGTGGACGGATTTTCAGAAAAGAGCGTCGGAGCTATGACTATCGGCACAAACGGATATCTTCCGTGTACACCGGCTGGTATAATACAGCTTTTGAAGCGTTCGGGAATAGAGATTTCGGGAAAGAACTGCGTTGTTGTAGGCAGAAGCAATATAGTTGGAAAGCCGGCGGCTCTTCTTATGCTGAGAGAAAACGCGACTGTTACAATATGTCATTCAAGAACAAAGGATCTTAAGAAGATATGCTCGGAGGCTGATATATTGATAGTGGCCATAGGCAAGCCTGAATTCATTACAGCCGATCATGTAAAGGAAGGCGCTGTTGTCATAGACGTTGGTATTCACCGCAGAGAGGGCAAAAAGCTTTGCGGCGATGTAAAATATGACGAGGTAGAGCCGAAGGCGGGATATATAACGCCTGTTCCGGGCGGCGTAGGGCCAATGACTATCGCTATGCTTATGGAGAACTGTATAAAAGCGGTAAGAAAATAAAAAACAAAAGCGTTCCGACGCATGCTTTCATGCGCAGGAACGCTTTTTTTAGTCAAGTTTAAGGACGGACATAAACGCTTCCTGCGGAACTTCTACTGTTCCGACCTGACGCATTCTCTTTTTTCCTTCCTTCTGCTTTTCAAGCAATTTCTTCTTTCTTGTTATATCGCCGCCGTAGCATTTTGCGAGAACGTCCTTGCGCAGCGCTTTTATAGTTTCGCGCGCGATTATCTTTGAGCCGATCGCCGCCTGTATAGGAACCTCAAAGAGCTGGCGTGGGATAACTTCCTTTAGCTTCTCGCACATTCTTCGGCCTCTGGAATAGGCACTGTCCTTGAACACAATAAACGACAGAGCGTCAACAGCCTCGCCGTTTAAGAGAATGTCAAGCTTTACAAGCTTTGAAGGTGCGTAGCCGCACAGCTCGTAATCGAATGACGCGTATCCACGTGTTCTTGACTTAAGAGCGTCAAAGAAATCGTATATTATCTCATTCAATGGAAGCTCGTATGTGATCTCGGCGCGTGTTTCATCGAGATATTCCATATGCTTATATATTCCGCGTCTTTCCTGACAAAGCTCCATAACGTTTCCAACATAATCCTTAGGAACCATTATGCTCGCCTTAGCCATAGGCTCTTCCATATGCTCTATTTCTGCCGGATTAGGCAGATTTGACGGGTTGTCACACCATACCATCTGACCATCAGTTTTAAACACCTTGTAAATAACGCTCGGCGCTGTAGTTATGAGATCAAGATTATATTCTCTTTCAAGACGTTCCTGTATTATTTCAAGATGCAGAAGTCCGAGAAATCCACAGCGGAAGCCAAATCCGAGAGCTACAGATGTTTCAGGCTCGAACATGAGCGAGGCATCGTTAAGCTGGAGCTTCATAAGCGCTTCCTTTAGATCCTCGTACTGCGCTCCGTCCGCCGGATAAATTCCGCAGAAAACCATTGAGTTTACTTTTTTATAGCCCGGAAGCGGTTCA
>CALXSW010000125.1 GCA_944391255.1 uncultured Clostridia bacterium
GGTGTTGAAAAACTTTCGTTTAAATCGATAGGATACCGAAACGATTTTGAAGTGTCTGTTGCTTGACATATTGTATATTTTTATATATAATAAATTTGAAAGGTGATGAGCGAAGTGAAAAATAAAAAGCCACCATTTGAAATAAATGAAAAAATAATGAATACTGTTATAGATATTGCTGAGTTAGTAGGAAAAGTAAGTGTTAGTAACAACATATCATCAAATCCTACATTGAGACGAATCAACAGAATTCATACAATATATTCTTCTCTTGCAATTGAACAAAACACGCTTAACATTGATCAAGTAACAGCCGTAATATCAGGTAAGCGTGTAATTGCGCCACCAAAGGATATTGCAGAGGTTAAAAACGCATATGAAATATATGAGCACATGGACAAATTAGACCCATATTCAATAGATGACCTCTTAAAAGCACACGGTGTAATGATGAATGGTTTGGTAAATGAATCAGGCGAATTCCGTTCAAATAATGTTGGTGTCGTTGACAGCGAAGGCAATGTTATACATTTTGGAACTTTACCACAATATATTTCCGGACTTATACAAGAACTTCTTGACTGGGCAAAGGTTAGTGATATTCATATGCTTATAAAAAGTTGTGTGTTTCATTATGAATTTGAACTTATCCATCCGTTTGCAGACGGAAATGGACGTATGGGTAGATTGTGGCATACATTGTTGCTATCTAAATGGAATCCTATTTTCGCATGGATCCCTATAGAATCTATAATACATGACAATCAGAAAGAATATTATAACGCGATCAATATATCTAATAACAACGGTGAATCAACTGTATTTATTGAATTTATGCTTTCAGTTATAAAACAGGCATTGTTAGAAGCTGATGAAAGCAATATATCTAAAATATCGGCGGAAAATATATCGTACAGACGATGGAATCTTATACGAGATTTTCTTAATAAATATGAATTTATCAGCAATCGCGATGTTCAAGAAATACTAGGAGTTTCTTCATCTACTGCCACAAGAGTACTCACACAGTTTACTAAGAACGGAAAACTTAGAAGAATCCGTCAAAATAACCGTTGGTGCTATACTACAGTTTGACCAATGTAATATCACTGAACTGAAAGGGTGATTTTATGTATTGTAATAAAGAACGTGAATGACATATGTCATTTTTTTAAATAACTTGTTATTTAATACAAACCAAAAATCATGCATGAGTCTGACATATTATATATTGTGTAAAATGCTGTACATCGCATAGAAAATTTATCATATATGTAAATTGAAATATTTGACTTTATCTGATATGATAATACAATAGATTTTAAGCGGAGGAAATAATATGTATGACTGTGGATTTACGAAGGGAAACAACTGGTTTCGTTACCGCGCCGCGGCAATAATTATTGAGAATGGCTGCGTTTTATTTGCTGGAAACGAGCTTGAGGACTACTATTATTCCGTTGGCGGAGCTGTGCATATGGGTGAAACAGCCGCGGACGCCGTAATAAGAGAAGTATACGAAGAAACAGGCGTTCATTATGAAATAGATCATCTGGCGGTTATCCACGAAAATTTTTTTAGTGAATCAAACGGCACTCTTGAGGGATTGGATTGTCATGAAATATGTTTTTATTTTATGATGAAACCAAGAAACACAATGGAGCTTAACAGCAATAGCCGCACATGTGGCGTTAAAGAGGAAATGCATTGGATCCCGATCAATGAGCTTGATAAGTATAAAGCTTTTCCCCAATTCATGAAAGATTATTTAAGCAGAGAACATAACGGTATAGAGCATATCGTCACAATGGAGGGAGATAAATAGATATGTCAAAAATCATAGCGATTGCAGGTGTTTCAGGAAGTGGAAAAACAACTATAGTAAACGCACTGATGAACAGACTTGATAATGCCACAGCACTCTATTTTGACGATTATAATTTTGATGAGCATATTGAATATGATTTGTGGCTGAAAAATGGAGCTGATTATAACGAATTGGATCTGACGCCATTAAAAAGAGATATAGATAAACTCATAGGACAAACCAGATATATTTTACTCGATTATCCGTTCGCATATAAAAACAAAATAATAGCCTCATATATTGATACTGCTGTCTATATAGACACGCCGCTTGATGTGGCGTTATCAAGAAGAATTTTCCGCGACATGTCTTCTGCATCAGGAGCAGAAATACAAATATATATTGATAATTATATTAAATATGAAAGACCTCTTTATCAACTTATGATAGATAATATAAAGCCAGATTCAGATACAGTAGTAAACGGTTTGTTACCGATTCGTGATATTATCAATGAATTATGCCGCAATTTAAAATAGTATCCCGAGATTTTTCATAATAACATGAGGAAATAATATTATGCTGAAAAAAATAAAATGAGAATTGCAAAGTGCATCAGTTTAGTTATATCCTCACATTAATCTACCAGCTCCGAAACCATAAAAGCATAAAAAAGTCAGATTACATACTTTTCACCTACAAACACTTTAAAACATCTATTTTCCAAAAAGCGAAACCGCATATATAAGGCGTCAGTTTAGCAGATGCCTTATATATGCAATACCATTATTAATTTACTATACCAAATTCTCGCCTAAAGAAATACACATCTCAACACCTTTATCATCCGGGAAGCCATTGCAAATAACACTGTCACAAGCTAAAACTGCCCCATCTGCTGAGCAAACTTCTTCCCAGTTACGCATCCATTCACCATCTCCCCATCCATATGATCCAAACAATGCAATTTTTTTACCCTTAAGTTTGCTTTCACAATCAGAGAACATAGGCTCAAACTCGCTTTCCTCAAGTTGTTCCGCTCCCATAGCCGGACACCCAAACGCAATCGAGTCAAAACTGTCCATCATAGAGACGTCAAATTGTGAAGCTGTTAGCAAAACTGCTTCCGCGCCTTTTCCTTTCGCACCATCTAAAACCGCATTTGCCATAGCCTCTGTATTTCCCGTTCCGCTCCAATAAACTACTGCAACTTTACTCATATTCTATAATACCTCCCTATATAATCATAGTTTTTCTTTAATTTACTCTGTTTTTCTTACGATTTAAAAATCTTCAAACATTGGTTTATGGATAAAATCATTGTATCTGATATATTTCAGTACGATTTTTAAGAAAAATGGGTATACAAACCAAAGCGTCGTTATTTTTGCTTTTTTAATGGCATTTTGATATCCCACTTTTCTTATAGCAGCTAACCTCCCATGTCTGACAGGGTCTTGCCCTAAATTCCTTCGTTCTGCTTATCCATAAGGTGGTGTCAGTCTTTGCTCCTA
>CALXSW010000126.1 GCA_944391255.1 uncultured Clostridia bacterium
GAACCGTTATGCAGTATATCCCCCTTTGAAAACTTTCGCAATATTGCTGCCTTTTCTATTTTATTTTTTTGATCATCATTCAATTTGTCCCACACAGGGAAATAATTTTTTATATCCATTTTTATTCATGTCACCTATATCTAAAATTATATATATCTATTATATCATATATATAAACCATTATCAATATGAGCAAATGAATTTATTCTCAAAAAAAAGACCGCTGAAAACTAACACGTTTTCAGCAGTCTTTGACTTAATATTCTTATATTATCTCAATTCAACAGTCACGCCAAATCCGCCGAAATACTTTTCGAGAGCGTTTGTTATAACAAATGTTGAACCGTTTTCAAGAAGAAGATCAGCGTTTCCGTCTACCTTTGTGTTTGTAGTAACATCGTTATCTTCAAGAGTGATTGATCTGTCAGCATCTGACCAGATAACATTTATGCCAAGGCCTTCTGCTACAGCTCTGAACGGAACATAGTTCTTTTCTTCCTTTACTGTATACTCGCTTGTATATTCAGTTTCACCCTTTGTAAATACAGCTACATTTTCCTTTGCAAGATCGCCTGCCTGAGCCTTTGGCACATTCTTTACAACGATCTTTGTAGGTGTTGTCTGTGCCGGGATGCTCATTGTTGTAGCGCCGTAGTGTACTTCAAGTGTGCTGAGGTGGAGATCATCTTTTGATACCGCGTTTCCTTCCTCATCTACTATCTCTGTTTCATCGCTTATGTTAAGCGCCAATGTGTTATTTACATCTATATAATCACCGAAATCATTTGACTTTACAAATACTGATGTCAATACTGCCTCGTAATCTGCCGGTCTTGCGAAATCGCCAGCCTGAGCCTTTGGACCTTCCTTTACTACGATCAATGATGGTGTTGTCTGTGCCGGAATGCTTCTTGTTGTAGCGCCGTAATGTACTTCAAGTGTGCTGAGGTGGAGATCATCTTTTGATACCGCGTTTCCTGCTTCATCTACGATCTTTGTATCCTCACCGATATTCAATACCAATGTATTGTTAAGGTTCATGTAGTCGCCTGTTTCATTTGACTTTACAAATATTTCTGTCATTACTGACTCATTGCTTTCAACAGGCTTTGCAAAATCAGCAGCTGTTGCCTTTGGCACATCTTTTACAACGATCTTTGTTGGATTTGTCTGTGCCGGGATGCTCATTGTTGTAAATGTATAGTGTACTTCAAGTGTGCTGAGGTGGAGATCATCTTTTGATACCTTGTTGCCCTGCTCATCTACGATCTCTGTTTCATCGCTTATGTTAAGCGCCAATGTGTTATCTACATCTATATAATCACCGAAATCATTTGACTTTACAAATATAGCTGTCATTACTGATTCTTCAGGAGCCTTTGCTTCCTTAACAACGATCTTTGTAGGGTTTGTCTGTGCCGGAAGGCTCATTGTTGCGAATGAGTAATGTACTTCAAGTATCTTACCGTCAAGCTCATCTTTTGATACAGTGTTTCCAGCCTCGTCAACTATAACTGTATCGTCGCTTATATTAAGCACGAGTGAATTATTGCTGTCTATGTATCCGCCGAACTCCTCTGACTTTGTAAATACATCTGTCATAACTGCTTCTTCAACAGCTTCTTCTGTGCCAGCTGGAGCTGATGTTGTCACATTCGTATCCTCAGCCGCGAAAGCTGCCGCAGGTGATACCATAGCCAATGCCAATAATAAAGTTACCAAATTTCTTTTCATAATAAATTCTCCTTTTATCTCTTCATTTTCAAGCTTTTATCCTTGTTTTATACGGCGTTTCACAATATTTTGTTTATCTCATTAACGCCTTTCACATATAATACGGCTGAGCAGCTAAAAAGGTTGCATAAAAATAAAATTTTTTTCATATATTTTTTTGAGGCGGTAAAAGCGGCTTTGCTATGCAAAAAAATAAGCTCATGGAAAGGAGGTCTGATATAAGCATCTCCGATCACGGGATATTTATATCATTCTTTATATAATGAAATATGATTTTGATTATTTTTGCTCACAGCTTGATGAATTTGAAAATAAGCTCTCACTTGGAAAAACTATAATGAAAAATGACATATACTGTATAAAGATAGGCAACGGAGAAACGCCTGTTCTTCTTACGGCTGCATATCACGGACTTGAATATTTAACAGCATACGCGCTTATAGGCTTTCTGAAAAAATATATGACTTTAAAAGAATATCATGATAAAATATCCCTTTACGCTGTGCCTATGGTCAATCCGGACGGAATAGATATCGCGATAAACGGAATAAATCCCAAAAAGCTTATGCACCGGATACTTGTAAAAAATCTCGGGATAATAGACTACACAAAGCTATGGCAGTCAAACGCGTTCGGCGTTGACATCAACCATAATTTTGACGCTGAATGGAACAGCCTTGGTAAAGAGCCATCATACACAAAATACGGAGGTGAATACCCCTGTTCCGAAATAGAAACAAATATAATAGTGAAGCTGATGGAAAAAATAAAACCTGAATTGTTTCTGGCTTTTCACAGTCAGGGAAAGGAGATATATTATGATTTTAACGGTATGGAAAATAAGAGCGCCGAAGCAGCAGCCGAAAGGATCGCAGAAAAATGCGGATACACCGTTGCAAAGCCAACAGGAACAGCAGCATTCGGAGGAGCAAAAGACTTCTTTATTAAAAAATATCACAAAAAAGCTTTTACAGTAGAGCTTGGCGAGGGAAAAAATCCATTATCAGATTTTCAGCTTTACGACATGACGCGCGACACAGAAACGATATGTCTTGCCGCGATAGATGAGATATAAAAAAGCTCCGGATAAACCGGAGCTTTCAGACTGTCGACAAATTGCCCTGACTGTGCGTATAATTTATAAAAAACAAAAATTAAATTTTACTTTTCATATTATAAACTGTTAAGCTTTTTTATTTAGAAATGGCTTAACAGCGCACTTTCCACGAAAACAAATTCTACCGTACCAACGTACGCCGACGAATTTGTTTTCGTGAAATCAGAGCTAATTTCTCGACGTCTGCCAGCGTGTAGACAGGTTTGTCTACACGCTGACAGGATGCGAAAATAACGCATCCTGTGTTTTTTTATGAGTTACTTTTTTCAAATATACTGATCGTCTCGCCGTCATAAAGCGCGGCAAATACATCTGAAACATCAAGAGAAGAGCGGCGCAGTCTTGTGTGAAGCTTGTCGAGCGTCAAACCTGATGATATGAGAGCGTCCTCGATTATTTTTCCGTCTGAAATGACGCAGTGGAAAAGCTTTTCCTGATTTGGCTCTAAACTCATGTCATGCGGTGTAAGCGGTTTTGCATCGGAGCGCATCAAAAATGATATCATGCCGTTTTGTTCAAGTATGGCTGAGTCCACATCGCAAATGTTGAAGCACCCGTTTATCCTGCACTGAGTCAGAAATTCATCAAGATCTATCTTCGCCGTTTTAAAATTGTCATATAGCAGCTTTCCTTTGTCCATTAGTATTATCTGCTGTCCGTTTAAAAACTTGCGCGCGCGTATGCTTTTAGAGCTTATATATGATATAAGCACGTTTATAAGCGTGTATATGGTTATTGCTATAATGGGAAATAAAATATTGTTTTCCGCATCAATAGCCATATCAGCGGCGATCGAGCCTATAGTTATACCATTTATATAATCAAACATATTGAGCTGCGACA
>CALXSW010000127.1 GCA_944391255.1 uncultured Clostridia bacterium
CTCCATCATATCATCTCCATTTACATAAGACAATTTCTAAAAAACTGCATTACTTAGCATATAAAAAAATGCCGTATCAAGATCAAATACGCGCGGTAATGACCGCGCATTTCAAATATCTTTAGCCGCGTACAAAAAACAGCCGGCTGCCCGAAAATCCACGAAGTCTGCCATAATTATGACCATTGATTCCTTTCGCAAAACCAAGTTTGAATTAAAACCGTTCAGATCGTGCGAGAGCGTGAGCGAGACTGTACTTTGTGTACGCGAGTGAGCGCTCCCGTGCGAGATGGGCGGTTTTTATTCAAACTTATTTTACGCCGATAACTATACCACATATTATCGCCGCAGCGCATAGCAGCTTGAAAACAGTCTTTTCCTCGCGGAATACGATCTTTCCGCCGAGTATCGTTATGAGAACGGCGCTCTGCTTTATAAGCGTAAGCGGTATAACATCGCCCGTCCTGTTAGCTATAAACAGCGCCTTATCGCCTATCACGAAAAGCACTGCCAAAATCGCTATCCAGTAATTTTTATAAGCCGCGCTCCAGTCGATATGTATTTTCTTTATAACTATATGCAGAAAATACATCGCCGTCAGGAAAAACATATACCAGAACTGAAGCTGTCCTGTCGTAAGTCCCGTTTCAGGCCGCATGAGCCACTTATCAAAAATCTCCGAAACTGAATTCATGCAGCATGACACTATGACGAGCAGAACGAAAACAGGCCGTATCGCCTCGCCCTTTACCGCTCCGCTGTTCTTTGTCATATTTACAAGTATAAGACCGTCAATTACGAGTATCATTCCTATCGCCTTATCGAGCGTCATGACCTCACCTAAAAGCGTCACGCTTAGAAGTGATGTTATTACAACTCTTGACATATCCATAATACCGTAAAAGCCTATAGGAAGATTTTCTATCGCCTTAAACGAGCATATCCACGCTATATATATGACAAACGATTTTATCAGTATAAAACCGAGATATTTCGTATTTCCGGCTGAAAAGATCGCGAACGCGTCGCCAACTGTTGGCAAAAGCAGTATAAGACTTATGAGCGTGTAAAAAAACAGCACCTCTATAGTTCCGCTCTTTTTAAGAGCGACCTTCTTAATAACATCGCGGACACCCTTTAAAATGCCGTAGGCTGCCGCAAGCGCTATCCACATTATCCTTCCGCCCCCTCACAGACGGGATAAAGGTTTCTCATTATAGCCTTTCCTGTTTCAGTCTTAAATATTTTGTTATAGATATCTATTATAGTTTCATCAGAAATATTATCCTCAAAAACGTTCACTATAAAATCAGCCTCTATAAGTATCTGACAGTCGGCGCCGTCTATATTGCTGTATTTATGATGGCGCGAGATCAGGTATTTTACTCTATCTATCAGCTCATCATCAAATCCGAGAGGCTTTAAGAGCTTTTCAGCCTCAGCCGGCCCCTCTATCTGCTGGTAATATCCGCTTGATGAACCGTATTTCTGCTCGCTGAGCTTTATGCCGATATCATGCGTATACGCTGCCACCTCAAGTATCTCAAGCTCGCGGCTGTCAAGTCCCTCGCACTCGCCTATCATTTTCGCATAGCCATGGACCTTTGTGAAATGGTTTATCCTGTTCACATCGCCCTTCATGTATCTGCACATTTCAAGAGCTGTTTTATATACCTTATCCATATCAGTCCTCCCAAGGGCGTATTCTGTATGTTACGCCGAGATCCTCACAGATTTTACGGCACTTCTCTTCCTCTTCCGCCGTTATAGTTGTATCAACAGTCGTAAGAACGACCTTATTTACATAATTTTTTACCTCGCCGGCAAATTTGAGCATCGCGTCAAATGAGTCTATACCGAATTTGCAGCGAGTAAGCTCATAAAAGCGTTCCTTGTCAGGAGTGTTAAGGCTTATTGAAACGGTGTCGATCCTGTTCTTGAAATCAGGCGCAGTGCTTTTTCCATTCACGAGGTCTGCCATGCCGTTTGTGTTTATTCTTATCTGAATACCATTGTACTTTTCCTTTAAATAGTCGCATACCTCAAATATATCGTAAAGTCTTTCTGTAGGCTCGCCGAATCCGCAGAACACTACCTCGCGGTATTTTGACATATCGAATTTATCAAATTCAGCTTTTACCTCATCAACGGTAGGCTCGCGGTCAAGCCAGAGGCTGTCTGACTTGCCTATCCTGTCCATGGTCTGTCTAAGGCAGAAAGTGCAGGCGCATGGACACTTGTTTGTCATATTCACATACAAACCATTGTGAACCTCATAAAGTATCGTCATCATTTTCTCTATCATCCTTTCATTATAACAGCAAAGATCCCGCCGATCCCGATGCAGAAAAAACGCATAAGGGAGCGCTTTTCACTCTTTATATCCCATATATGGTGCAATAAAAAAATAAGGCTTGCATTTTCCAAAAAAGTGTGGTATAATTCAAATTAAGAAAAAGCGAACATATGTTCGGATTTTTAAAATCATATCACGCCGCATTACGGCAAGGAGGGATATTATGGAATCTTGTACTTATTTTATTTTATCGATAATACTTTTTTTAA
>CALXSW010000128.1 GCA_944391255.1 uncultured Clostridia bacterium
ATGAAACACACTGTTTCATTTCTCTTGGCCACGCCCTGGGAGTGCATGCGCCGGGACTTAAGATGAACGAGGAAGAAGTAATGCTTGCCGCGCACAACGCTAACCGCGCGCATGGTTATGCCCTTGCCGCGATACGTTCGCGTTCAAAGCAGAGCGCAAACGTCGGTTTTGCGCCTGTAGGCAGCGTGTCGGTCCCGGCATCATCATCGCCGGAAGATATAGAAGCCGCAAAACGCGGTATGTTCAAGCCATGCAATCCGCGCTACTGGGGAAACGCTATCTGGGTAGATCCTATAATGCTCGGAAAATACGATGATGAGCTGCTTGAATATTTTGAGGCAAATAATATAAATATCACCGACGAGGATATGAAGCTCATCGGTGCGGAGCTTGATTTTATGGGTATGAACCTGTATGTTGGCGATCGTTATGGTGTGAACGGATTTGTTCCGCCGGCTGTAGGCTACGATGCGACGGCTCTTGACTGGGAAATAATTCCTGAGGCTATGTACTGGGGAGCTAAATTCTATTATGAGCGATATGGTAAGCCGATATATGTTACAGAAAACGGAATGGCAAATATAGATATGATAAGCGCAGACGGAAAGGTTCACGATCCGCAGCGTATAGAATACATAACAAGATATCTCAGAGCGCTTCACAAGGCTCAGCAGGAAGGCGCAGATATTGCAGGATATTTCCATTGGTCGCTTATCGATAATTTTGAATGGGCTGAGGGATATGCGAAGAGATTTGGACTTGTGTACTGTGATTACAAAAATAACTGTGACCGCATTATAAAGGATAGCGGAAGATTTTATAGTGACGTTATAAAGACGAATGGCGGTATTATCCTTGGATAAAATGTACCGTTGATATGGAGGTAAAATGAATTATATATTAGACAAGCTTATAATGGTGCCGATAGTGCTGATAGCGCTGACATTCCATGAATTCTGTCACGGCTGGGTGTCGACAAAGCTTGGCGACAGAACACCGCAGCTCACAGGCAGACTGACGCTGAATCCTCTCGCGCATCTCGATCCGATAGGAACGCTGCTTATGATCTTGACCGGATTTGGCTGGGCGAAACCGGTTCAGATAAACCCTGGATATTATAAAAATCCTAAAAACGGCATGGCTATAACTGCCGCGGCAGGTCCGCTTTCAAATCTGTTTCTCGCATTTGTGGCGATGATATTATATACAGTTATGATAATACTGAATTATAAATTGGGTTGGTTCGAAAACACGATATATACTATAAGCGGATTTGTACTTAGGTTTGTGTCGGTGAACCTGTGCTTTATGGTGTTCAACCTGATACCTATACCGCCGCTTGACGGTTCGAGGATACTTGGAATATTTCTTTCAAACAGAGCATATTTCAAGCTTCAGCAGTATGAGAGATACAGCATGATAGCTATAATCCTTCTTTCGCTTTCCGGAGCGTTTTCAAAGATAATCGGCACAGGTGTGAATTTTGTGCTTATAGGACTTATAAATCTTTGCACGCTTATAGCGAATATATTTATATAAGGTGAGCTGTGATGGAAATAATAAAATACAGGCTCGAAAGCTTTGAGGGGCCGCTCGATCTTCTGCTGACGCTTATAAAAAAGAATAAGGTCAGCATATGGGATATACCGATCGTTGAGATAACGGATCAGTATCTTGAGGCCATAGACGGAATAGAGAAATCGGAGCTTGACAACACAGCTGAATTTATAGTTATGGCGTCGCAGCTGCTGTATATAAAGTCAAAAATGCTTCTCCCGAAAGAGGAGAAAGCAGAGGAAGAAGAGGATCCGCGCGAGGAGCTTGCGCGAAGGCTTTATGAATATAAGAAGTTCAAGGAAGCGTCAAGAGAGATGCGAAAGAGCGAGTTCTCTTCAAAATATATGGTTTTCAGGGAAGAAGAAAAAATAAAATTTCCGATACCTGAGTATTCAAGACGCCATGAGATATCTGAGCTTACAGACGCGTTCGGCAGTATACTGCAAAGACGCATGCGAAAGGCGAAGCCGGAAAAAAGAGCGTTTTCGGGCATTGTAGGACGAGAAAAGGTGTCTGTAGAAGATATGACAGAAAAGGTAAAAAGACGTTTATCAGGCTCGGGCAGGGTAGAATTCTCGTCACTCTTTCTGGAAGAGGATTCAAAGCCGGAGATGATCGCCACATTTCTGGCGGTGCTTGAGATGATAAAGCTTGACATTATAAAGGCTGACTACAGCGATGAAAAGCATGATTTTATCATTGTAAAGCTCAAGGACTGAGTAATTATAAAGGAAAAGTCACGCCGCGCAGAGAAAACGGCTGACAAATAAATAATTGAGAGGATAATTTTTGATGGATGACATAAAATATGTCATAGAGGGTATATTGTTTGCCGCGGGAGAGCCGGTCAGCGCGCCGAAACTTGCCGTTGTGCTTGAAACGGATATCAACGCTGTTGACGATGCTGTTTCGGCACTAAAGGAGGAATACACCCGTGACAAGCGAGGATTCAGTATCATTGACATAGGAGATGGATATCAGATATGCTCAAGACCTGAATACTATAAGTATATACAGGAGATACTGGGCGAGCAGCGCAATCAGCCGCTTTCAAACGCGGCTATGGAGGCTGTTGCGATAGTGGCATATAAGCAGCCGGTAACAAAGGGTATGATAGAAAAGATACGCGGCGTAAATTCTGACGGGTGTGTAAACAGACTATACGAGCGCGGACTTATAGACGAGGCCGGCAGACTCGACACGCCCGGACGTCCGATATTGTACAAGACAACGGACACATTTCTGCGCTGCTTTGGACTTAGAACGCCTGAGGATCTTCCGCCTATCAATCTGAAAAATATAATCGATGAGGAAGCTCAGGGTGAACAGCTGTCTTTAGATGACAGTATCGTGAGCGAGGAAGAGCCATCAGACGGCGAAATTAGTGAGGATAAAGCAAAGAGCGAGATGTCGGATCATAATGAAGAGGCTGTCTCGGATGAAAACACAGGCGGTGACATGATCGCAAACGGTGATGATCATGACGGCGCAGATCAATGATCAAACAGAAGTGATAAGTGATGTTAAAGGTAATTATCATAATTTTGGCGGTTCTGCTCTTTATTCTGCTGATGCCGATCCGCGGAAGGATCTATATAAAATATATAGATGATGATTTGACGACAGTTTCAGAACTATATCTATGGTTTTTGAAAATTCCGCTCAGGAAGGAAAAAAAGACGGAGAGCGGAGAAGATGACAGCGAGGCGGAAGAGCAGAGCGATGATGAGAGCGGCGGCGGAGTTTGGCGCGCGGCATATAGGATATTAAGCAATCTTGATAATATAAAACGATTTGTAAAAAGAGTTTTATCGTATGCGTCAAAGCATCTTATAAAAATAAAAAAGCTTATGTTTCGTGCTGAAATAGGCGTTGATGACGCTATGTATACAGCTCTGCTTTATGGAGCGGTATCGGCGGTGGTATACGGTTTTGCGGGAGCTGCGGATGAATATATGCGTCTTTCAGAACACGACATAGAGCTTAAAGCGGATTTTGATGATCCGCATATATATGCTGAGCTTGATTCAATAATAAGCACAAATATACTGCATATCATTATTATAACCATGATAGCTGCAAGGCACGCTGTGCCGATCTGGCTGAGAAACAGGAAGAAGGAGAAAAACAATGGCGAATCAGATCAAGGAACTTGTTGAGGGCGCGATAAATTCGATGGACGGTATGTTCACGGCAGAAAGTATTATAGGTGATACAGTGACAGCGCCAGACGGAACGCTTATAATGCCTATCGCAAAGGTGTCGTTCGGCGTTGCAGGCGCAGGAACAGAGTTCAAGGAACAGGACGCGAACGGTGATAACCGTTTTGGCGGAGGCATAGGCGCCGGAGCGAGCATAAAACCGGAGGGATTTCTGGTGATAACAAAAACTGGAAATGTTCGCTTTGTAGCTACGAACGAGGGCAGCGGCGCGATAGAAAAGCTTGTTGATTACGCGCCGGAAATGATAGACAAGATAACAGGATTATTTAGGAAAAATAAAAAGGAAGACACAGAAGAATGATAACACTTAAGGATAAAATTTTATCGCGCGTTATGAAGCCGACAAGATATACAGGCGGAGAGCTTAACGCGGTCATGAAGGATCCGTCAAAGGTTGATATCCGTTTCGGATTCTGCTTTGCAGATGTATACGAGATAGCGATGTCACATCTCGGACTTAAAATACTCTACCATACTCTAAACGACAGGGAAGATACCTGGTGTGAAAGAGTTTTCACGCCGTGGGTTGACATGGAAGAGCAGATGCGGGAGCATGGTATGCGCCTTTTTGCTCTTGAATCGGGCGACGAGGTCACACATTTTGATGTTCTCGGTTTTACGCTCCAGTATGAGCTTTCATATTCAAATATCGTGACGATGCTAAATCTTGCGGAGATACCTTTACTTTCATCAGAGCGCGGCGAGGAATATCCTCTCATATGCGGAGGCGGTCCGTGCGCCTATAATGCTGAGCCGGTAGCTGATATATTTGATTTCTTCCAGTTAGGTGAAGGCGAGGAAATGATGCATGAGTGCGTTGACGTCATAAAGGAATGGACGAAAGAGGGAAAGAAAAATAAAAAAGATGTCCTTGAGCGTCTGGCGAGAATACCGGGCGTGTATGTGCCATCATTTTATGATATAGGATATAACGACGACGGAACGATAAAAAGTATTACGCCTAATAATCCTAACGCGCCAAAAACTATAATGAAGCGTATAATGAAGGATTTCGACAAGACGCCGGCTCCGAATACTATAATAGTTCCGTACGGTGAGGTGGTTCATGACAGAGTTATGCTTGAGGTAATGCGCGGCTGTATGCGTGGCTGCCGTTTCTGTCAGGCGGGATATATATACCGTCCGCTAAGAGAGAGAAAGCCGGAAACGCTTTTAGGTCTTGCTGAAAATCTGCTCTCGTGCAGCGGCTTTGACGAGATATCACTGTCTTCGCTTTCGACAAGCGATTTTTCAGGACTTCCGGAGCTTACTGACGGGCTGCTTAAATTCACAGAAGAGAAGAAGATCGGCTTGTCGCTGCCGTCGCTTAGAATAGATAACTTTTCTCTTGAGCTTATGGAAAAGGTGCAAAAGGTTAGAAAGAGCGGTATAACGTTCGCGCCTGAGGCAGGCACACAAAGACTTAGAGATGTTATAAATAAGAATATAACAGAGGAAGATATAATAAGCTCTACAAGGCTCCTTTTCGCAGGCGGCTGGACAAACGTAAAGCTTTATTTTATGATAGGACTTCCTACAGAAACAGATGAAGATGTCAAGGGTATAGCGGAGCTTGCGGGGCGCGTGCTTGACGTTTATTTTGAAACGCCTAAAGAGGAGCGCGCAAAGAATATAAATATAACGGTTTCAACATCGTCATTTGTGCCAAAACCG
The DNA here is from genome assembly GCA_944391255.1 of uncultured Clostridia bacterium. Classification (GTDB taxonomy): domain Bacteria; phylum Bacillota; class Clostridia; order UBA1381; family UBA1381; genus Ornithomonoglobus. Next base: position 5,454 of record CALXSW010000128.1, read on the forward strand.
TTTACTGCGTTCCAGTGGTTCCCAATGAATAAGCGCGATGAGCTTATAGAAAAGCAGAATCTCATAAAGGCGAGCATACCGTCAAGAAGAATAAGATACACATATCATGACAATAAGACGAGCTATCTTGAAGGCGTTTTTGCGCGCGGCGACAGAAGATTATGCAAGGCTATAATACGAGCTGTTGAAAAGGGCTGTAAATTTGACGGCTGGGGCGAGCATTTCAAATTTGACACATGGATGGAAGCGTTTGAGGAATGCGGCATTGATCCGGACTGGTACGCTGCAAGAGAGCGCAGCTATGACGAGATACTGCCATGGGATCATATAGATGTAGGAGTAACGAAAAAATTCCTCATGAACGAGAATGAAAAGGCTAAGGCTGCCGCTACTACTCCGCACTGCCGTTTGAAATGTTCAGGCTGCGGAGCGGCGAGATTTGGAACGGGAGTCTGCCGTGAATGTGGAGAAAACGCGTAAAATAATGATGAAAAGAGATCAAAACAAATGAGTAAATATATATTAAAATATGGCCGTGATGACCGCGTGAAATTCATTTCACATCTTGATTTTATGAGAGTTTTTCACCGCGCGGTGCGCAGATCGGAGCTGAATTTCGAGTTTTCGCAGGGGTTTAATCCACACCCGCTCATGCAGGTGGCGCAGCCGCTGCCTGTCGCGGTAACATCTGAATGTGATTACATGAAGGTGGGATTTATAACCGAGCTTAACGACGAGCAGATAGTTGAGGAGCTAAATAGAGTTATGCCTCCGGGATTTACTATATATGACTGCCGGAAGCTCAAAGCTAAGGAGATAGATATAAACAAGATCAATTCAGCTGAATATCTTGTTGAGATCGAATGCGAGTCACCGTGCGACACGGAAAAGTTTATGGAAAATAAGGAGCTGATCGTTCCTAAAAAAACGAAAAGCGGCATAAAGGAATCGGATATAAGACCGTATATATACAGCCTTGAAAATATGGGTTGGAAAGACGGGATACAGACCGTAAAGATGCATGTTTCATGCGGTGGTCAGTATAATCTCCGTCCAGAAACAGTCG
>CALXSW010000129.1 GCA_944391255.1 uncultured Clostridia bacterium
TGGTCAAATGTTATCACAGTTAAAAACACTGACACAACTGTTTACTATGACGTATATCTCAACGGAACAAAGCTTGAGCTAAGCGAAAAAACATATGTGGGCATACAGGACGTTCTGTTCGGACCTATATATGAAATACTGCTCGCCGCTCAAAATGCCGGTGCTGACGGATTCACCATGGTATATGATGACAGTAAGTCGCCTGTAACGCTCGAGGTAAGCTGCGGCGGACACACATATCAATATGAGGAAAACAGAAATCAGATACTCATAGACAATACTGAATACAGCGAATGCGTTGATATGCCGCGTATGGAAAACGGAGTCATGATCGCAAATCTGCCGCTTATGCTTGGAAATGCCGGTCTTGACCTGTCATATGACCATGACAATAAAATACTCAATGTCACGGTGAAGTAAGGAGGTAAAAACAGTATGAAAAAAACAATTTCGATAATACTCGCCATGTCCGTTGCCGCCGCAATGACATCAATTCCGGCAATGGCGGACTACAGCGAGAGCGATTACGATATTACCGCAATAGATTACACATACGATGACGGAACTGTGACAAATGATATAGACGGTTCAAACGCAAAAAAAGTCACAGACTCTGAACGGCTGATCGAGCTTAGCGACAGCACGCTGTTCACAAAGGAATTTTTCCTTTCATTCGATTTTCGTTTCGACAGCGCAGACGATGGCAGCGTTCCGGGCGCGATCAGCATAGACAAGAAAAAATCAAGCGGTGATATGGATAAGCAGGGACCTCTGTTCTCATACAGCGAGGGCGTTTTGAGAACTAATACAGGCAAAACCTCATATCAGAATATAGCCGAAATATCGCCCGACACATGGTATACAGCCGAGCTTGAGGGTAAAATGGTCACATCAGACGCAAAGACGGCTATAAAGATATACGCTTATGAGGACGGCAGAAAAACACTTATATCTGAGCTTGATGATCTCAATCTGCGCCAGTTCTACAGCGCGTCATCAAACGGAAGTCCTAACTGTGTCCGCGCCGAAAATGTCAGCATCGATAATATGCTGCTAATTTCCGAAAATCCTGACACTATAGCTGTAACAGCGCCGTATGATTCAGTTGACGCGGGAAAATCGGTCGTGTTTGACTACAGCATGATAAGACAGGATAAGGAAGTTACAAAGCATCCTGTTTCATGGTCGGTATACAATGAGGACAACACAGAAGCTGTAACGGAAGATGTAAGCATAGATGAGGCAGGCGTGCTTATAGCTGATGTCACGGCTGAAACTCAGACTGTAACAGTAAGAGCCGAATCGGTATTCGGTGAAAAGACGCTGACCGGCACAAAGCAGCTCACTATAAATGCCGTAAGCACCGATTCCGAAAAATTCGACAGGATCGAAATAAACGGCAGCTCCTCAATAAAGGCCGGAGAACAAACGGAATTCACTTTCAAGGCGTATAAGAACGATACCGATGTTACGGAAACACTTTCTGAAGAAGATGTCGTATGGTCGATATACGATTACGCCGATGTCTTCCCTGTCTATGAATACGATGACAGTGTTACAAACAGAAAGGTATCGATAGAAAACGGCGTTCTAACTGTCGCGGAAGACGTTATACCGCAGAGCATAACAGTAAGAGCAGCCACGCCGAGCGGAGTTGTTTACAGCTCTGTTCCAGTAACGATAGACTTTTCAGACAACGTCTATGAAAAGGGCGATATAATATATAACGCGTATGAGAACGCCGACGTTGCCGGTCTTAACAAGACTGTATCTGTAGACGGCTCAAACGCTTATATGGCAACTGAAAACACTATATTGTGGGATGTGGCAAACCACGGTGAATACCTGATAACAGAGCTTGATGTAAAATTCACAACAGACGGCGCCGGACTCACGCTGAAGCGCCGCGACGGCGGAAAGACAAACACAGAAATAACATACAACGCCGGAAACCTTAAAACGAATAAGGAAGTCCTGCTTACAGGCGCAGACACTGACACATGGTATCATATAGAGCTGCTCTATTCATCAGACAACGAGGACGCATCATGCAATATATACGCGTACAACGCGGACGGCACATTGGGCGAAGCGCTGACATGCCTTAACATAGACAGAAGAAACGCTTCAACCTACGGCAGACTTGACATAGCAGCCGGAACATGCGTTGACAATCTCAAGATATCAACACCTGTTCCGAACGGTGTAAGCCTGACGTCACCGAGCCAATATATGTTTGCCGGTGAGTCAAAGCAGTTCACTGCATCAGCCGAAAGAAACAAGCTGCCTATAAAGAACTACACAGGCTTTACATGGGAAGTGCTTGACAGCGAGGGATATCCGCTTGCAGATGACAAAATAACGATAAGCAATCAGGGACTTCTCACCGCTGACGCCATGGCGCAGGCTCAGACAGTGACAGTATGCGCGACCACCCTAAACGGCAAATCCGACACCGCCGACATAACTATACAGAACAGTGAGATATTCAGCGTCACAAACCTTGGTATAAACGAGGAGGGCGACAAGATAATCAGATTATATGTAGAAAAGAACTTTTTCTATAATGATGATATCACATTTGTGACGGTTATACGCGATGAAAACGGAGTTTTAAAGGGACTAAACATAGTTGAAACATTCGGCGACAGACTGAACATAGGCTCAAACGAGATCACAACAGATTTCACTCTGCCATCAGACTTTGATCCTCAGTCAGACACCGTAGAAACAATGGTCTGGACATCGTTATAAAACACAAAGGACATATCGCGGAAGCGATATGTCCTTTGTGTTTTGCTTTATCGTATACCACTATTTTTTATTTTAATTTCAGCTGCACTTCCTTGCCCAGCGAGCGCGCTATTTTCACTATAAAATCAATTGACGGATTATATGTTCCGCTTTCAAATCTTGATATATTCGATTTTTTTGTTCCTACCCTTAAAGCCAATTCCTCTTGCGTGATATTCTGCCTTGATCTTTCCTCGATTATCTGAGATATTATCTCATATCTTGGTTTAAGTCTTTCATATTCGCTTTTAAAATCTTCATCCTTCATAAGCAATTCTTTTATATCAGAAAGCTTTGCTCCTGCTTTACTCATGATCACACCTTCTTACTCATTCTCCAATACTATTATATTCGTTATATATTTATATGTTATCATATACGATAACATTTGTCAAGTCTTTTAGCTGTTGTTTTCCGCACAAAAAAGACGATGACATTCACTAAAAACAATTCCATAAGCATTCCTTTAAGTGGATATCACCGTCACATATTACATTATCACTTATGCTCTTTTCCGTTTACAATGATCCTTCCCTTGCCCATCTTTGTCGGTACAAGGATAGTTTCAAGAACGTAAAATATCTTTTTAAAGTTTCTCGCTATAAATCCTACAGCAAGCGCTGAAATGATCGTTCCCTCACGAACTCCGCACAATTTGCCGAAAAATATAAATGACAATATTATTGCTGTTACTGTCATCGTCGTGTCTACGAGAACCTTTGTCTTGCCGAAATCAGAGCCTGTAACCCATGATATGGCGCGCGCTGTCGCCTCACCCGGCAGCATTACCACATTTGCGACCATTTCCATAAACACACCGAATCCCAAAATTATACAGCCTATTATAAGCGAAACAAATTCTGCCGGATATGTTGTCGGCTGTACAAATGAAAGCATAGCCATAGTTATATCTATAAACACTGAAAATATAAGAACTACCGGCAGCTGCAGCAAGCTTGACAGCTTGAAATTCTTTCTTAACAGAGCCAGCTGTACAAGTATAAGCAATATATTAAATACGAATGTCGCCGCTCCAAGCGAAAACATAGGCAGCTTAGGCTGTATTTCCATATTCAGATTATACGGAATGCTTGTTATAGGCGATGTGCCGAGATTGGCTTTTGTTATAAGGCTTACGCCAAGCGCATTCACAAATAATCCCACAAATAAAAATACATATCTTCTTATAGTTTCCTGTTTTTTTAAACTCATTGCAATACCTCCGTGTCAGTTAAATTTTCGCAAATTTTATAAAGCGTTTCAAGGAAGCTCTCTTTCTCCTCGTCTGAGATCCCTGAAAATGCCGCGTCCTCGCCGCGGCTGAATATACCCTTCATCTGCTCCGCTGTCTTCTCTCCCTTTTCAGTCAGATAGACATAGAGCGAGCGTCTGTTTCCATTTTTGTTTTTGCGCTCTATAAGTCCCTTGTCCTCCATGCGCGACAATATGCCTGTCATTGTCGCCACATCGATACAGCATCCGGCAGCTATATCCTTCTGTATACTTCCGTTATGCAGCAAAAGATAGTCGAGAACCTTAGGCTGTCCTGTGGTGAGCGACACTTTCGCCGACTCCTCCATTATCATTCTGCTAAAATGCGCCTGAACAGCCATAAGCATATAATGAAAGCTTTTATCCATGGTCTTCCTTGTTATCCCTCCATTTTATTAGCATAGAAACAATTTGCATGCTAATTATAATTTATTTTTATTAAAATTTCAATAGTAAAATAGTATAAATTTAAACGGTCCAAAACGGCTCATGCTATACATGATTATTATATCAACTATAAAAAACACATCAACTTATAAGTCTGAATATGTTAAATCAATGTAATTTTATCATATTGAACAATTGATTTCTCATATCGGCTG
>CALXSW010000130.1 GCA_944391255.1 uncultured Clostridia bacterium
TTTCCTCCTCGTTTGTGAACTTCTATATTTTCTATTATATATATACCACAACAAACGACAACTGAAACATTTATTTTAGTGTAATATTGCACAAATAAACATTACGTTTTTTGGGAGTCATGTCTAAAGAGTTTGTAAAATAAGGACAAAATAAAAATCGGCATGGTATAACCAGCCGATCTTATTCTCAGTTAGTCTGCTTCTTTTCAACAGTCTTTATAGCGTCACGCTCAAACTTTATAACGCTCTTCTGATCCTGAGTTCCGATATTTCCTGTTTCAACCCAGCAGTAGCTGTCCTTGATCTTTACGACCTTACCGCAGATTCCGCCGATCGTAACTATCTTGTCGCCTACCTTCATTGCGTCAACCATTGCCTTAGCTTCCTTTTCACGCTTTCTCTGCGGTCTTATAAGCATGAAATAGAACAACACGATAATACCTACGAGCAAAACGCCCTGCATTATCATTGATGAAGCCGCCGCGCCCTGTGCCGCAGCCGGATCAGCCGAGGTTGTTTCCGCAGCAAGAGCTGTTAAACCGAATAAATTCATTTTCTGTTTCTTCCTTTCTCAGTATTTGCAGCCGGCAAAGCATTGCGTGCCAAACGACACACACGCATTGCGCGATATCTCCCGATGCGAAAATATATCCCGCTCCGGATTCAGCTTTACTCTCACAAGACAAAAGTCCTGTGAAATAAACAAGTACATTATACTACAAATACACTAAAAATGCAAGTGATATTTTACATTAAAATAAAATTTAACATAGATCATTGACCGTATCAGCGCATTTTTCTCAATTCGCTGACCATATCTGTCAGAGCGGAATGCTTTGCAACGCTTTTCCAGCCCTCTCTTATATCGTCAGCGAGAAGATCGCTCATTTTATAGAGCGCCGCAAACTCGTTCAATATCCCGTGCTGACGGCTGTTTTTTGTTATCTCGCCTATCAGCGCGTATCTTTTCCCGTTTCTGTACAGCTCGCTTTTTCCGAGAGTTCCGTCATCTACAAGAAGTATCGCCGACTCAAGCTCTCTGAACCCGTCAAATACGAACACACCCGTTTTACCGGCGCGTTTTGCCTTAGACGGCGCGCTAATACCCTTTCCGCTTATCTCAAGCGGCTTAAGGCTTTTTACCGCGCGCACGCTCCTTGCCCGCTTAAACTCTTCTCTTGTTATTTTATGTACATTATCTCCGCCAAGCTTGCTTATCATAAGATGCAGACCATCCATCGTCATCTTTGCCTCAACTATGACCTGCCCGTTATACGGATCAAACTCCGTTTCAAATTTTACAGTTTCCATCAGCATAAATAAAAACTGATGAAGATCGTTTGACTGCGGGCCAAGCGAATCAGGTGAAATATCGAAAAGCTCAAGATCCTCGTTTGTGAGATACACGCTTACCTTATCACATGATATCTGTTTTATCCTCAAGGCTGCCACTCTCCTTTAAAAAAAAATACATAGACAGCGAATTGACCTCCGCCGCCGTCTGTCAATATATATTATACACTATAAACACTGTTTTGGCTATAGCTAAATTAAAAATTTTTTTAAAACTTTATGGAATTATATATATATTATATCTTTTATGGTTTTTTTGTGTATAAATAACGGCGTATCAGGTAAAGATACTGATACAAACGGAGTTTGAAAGGAGAAAAGAATATGCAACAAGGAAAACAGACGAAAAGGCTTCCCGGCTTTTACATAGCACTTTGCTGCTGTGTAGCGGTCATAGGTATCGCCGGATTTTTCGCGCAGAATTATAACGAGACATCGACCGTTGAAACGTCAGGCGCGGCGCTTGCAACGAATGAGCCTTATGATATTGCGTCTATCTACACCTACGAGCCTTCAGATGACGAAAGCGCGTCAGTTTCATCATCTGAAACGATAGTTATAGAGGAAGAAACAGAAGCGCCTTCCGAAGAGAGCGCAGCCGCGCCGGACAGCTCTTCAGGATCAGACGCTCAGGAAACAGCGGCGGAATACACGATCGATAATCCCGATCTGATGTCGGCATCAGCTATAATAGAATCAGCAAAAGCAGATGAAAATGCCGCTCCGCCCGTTCTGTCCGATCCTGTTCCGAACATGAACGTGCTATACGGATTTTCAGGCGACACGCTGATGTATAACGACGCTCTCGGCGACTGGCGCACACATGATGGAATAGATATCGAGGCTGATCTCGGCAGCAGCGTTGCAGCGGCGGCAGAAGGAACTGTATCAGAGGTTACGACAGGCAGCCGCGGCGGCAGAGTCGTCATAGACCATAGCGGCGGATTACAGACCGTTTACGAACAGCTGACAGATGTGTGCGTCAGCGAGGGCGACACGGTCACGCAGGCTGAGGTAATAGGTATGATCGCCGAAAGCGTTGGCGAATCGACACGTCAGGCGCATCTGCACTATGAGGTGCTAAAGGACGGCGCCGCTGTCGATCCACTCGCGTATTGACAACGCGGCCGATCGGTATATCTCACACCTATTTTTCATCAGCGCTGTGACGGATCATCTGACAGTAATTTAAAGAACGCTGTTTAAAAAGCATAATATTAAAAGAAAAATCATGTAAAGCTCTTGCAATTTCAGTCTTTTAATGGTATACTTCTTATATATATCTTTTATATATAACCGCACATTTTCTTAGGAGTTGATCATATGAGATTTGATTACAATTTCGGCACAGAAGCCACATTCAAGGACTGGGAAGAGGAAGGCTGCGACAAGGCAAAGGCAATTCTCGAGGCTCTTGAAAACGGCGAGGAAACAGCCGATGATGAAACAGGATCCGAAAAATAAACAAAAGCCGCATAATGCGCCATCTCCGGTTATCCGGAAACGCCATTATGCGGCTGTTTTTTATTTCACTTTTTCTATCTTAAAGACATTTATCGTATCCGCGTCAGGACAGCAGAACACCGCCGTATCCTTTTCCTGCCCCGGGATCTGACCGCCGTAGCGGAGTATATCCGCATACACGAACGCGACATGCATAGCCATCGGGCATATATCACCGCGCTCTGTGTCAAAATCCCAGCTGTCGCCTACCTTGTGTCCGCGGTGGCAGCCGCGCTCGCCTTTTCTGTCTATAAGCGTTATCTTAAGCCGTGGTCTTTCGCTCATGATAATTTCTCCCATTCCTCGTCAAGTATATTGAGGTTCTTTTCAAGAGGTATTCCCTTGAACCTGTCCTTTGTGTCCATATTCTCTCTTATGAGCCTGTGCATTACGTTTACAGTGTATATTACCGATTTTTTCAAAGGCTCTCCCCTTAGCATTTTTCCGTAAAGCACAGCCGAAAAGATATCGCCCGTTCCGACAAATCTTACATCTATATGATCGAACGGCACATGGAAAAGCTCGCCCGTCTTGTCGTCATAGCATGATACAAGATAACCGTCCTCGGCAAAAACGCTTGTTATTACTATTGATTTTGATCCCATTTTACGCAGCTCCGCTATCAGCTTTTCAGCCTCGTTTCTCGTGACGCGCTCCCTGTCGCAGTACATACCTGTCAAAAACGCAGCCTCTGTGAAATTCGGCACGATCAGATCAGCTCTTGAGCATATGCCGCGCATATTCTTTATAGTTTCCTCGCCTACTCCGGCATACAGCTTGCCCTCATCGCCCATTATAGGGTCTACATAGAGCGTTGAGCCGCTCTTCATATGGTTTTTGCAATAGTCAAGCACCATTTTTACCTGCTTTTCAGTAAGTATAAATCCTGTGCATATCGCGTCAAAGGTGAACCCTAACTCATCCCATACGGAAATAGATTTTTCCATATGGTCAGTTGTGTCAAGTATATGGAATTTGCCATAGTCAAGCGTGTTTGAAACAACAGCCGTAGGAAGGTTATACACGTCAAACCCCATATGCGACATGACCGGAAACATCGCCGAAAGCGCTACCTTTCCATAGCCGGGCAGGTCGTTTACAAGTAAAATCTTATCATTCATGTATGTTAATTTCTCCTGTCACATTAAACGGCGCCGCGTCAGAATGATCTCTCTGCGCAGCGCTGATTTTTTTATCTATGTTAATCTATATTATTAGCTTATATTTTCATTTTATATACGGCTCTGTCACCGGCGGCGCTTCCGAACCCATCGCGCGCAGCACCATAGACGCTGTATCGCGAGCCGATATAACAGCCGATTTCACAGCCGACGCCTCACCTGTAAAGATCATAATTACCTCATTTGAATGACTCGTGCCCTTATCAGGACGCATCGTTTTAACAAGCTCCACACCCGCCGCCTTAAGAGCGACATCTGAAGCGAGCATTCCTATCGGAGCCGGAGACGCGCAGACGAATCCCATAGGCTGACCTATAGGTATCCCGAACGCTTTGTTTATCGCCGCGCCCGCTCTCGCACTGTACTGGAACTCCATATGTCCCGCCTCGCTTATGTATATCTCACCGCAGTATTCCGTTATTTTTTCAAGAGCCGTTTCCACAGCGCGGCGCACATCGCCGACATTATCGCTGCCCATAATGATAAAGTTGCCGTGGCCGCCCCAGCCCTTTGTATCGCGCGGTATCTCTATGGAGATGATCTCCGCTCCCGTCGACTTTACCGCCTCATCGCAAGCCAGTATCTGAGCGCCGGCGCCCGTTCTTGAGCCTATCAGTCCGACAGCCGCCATTTTCTCGGGGATATCCATCGCGCGGGCGAGATCGGTATCAAGATTAGGTATGACCAGCCCTATCGTGTCACACGGAGCCGTTCCGACAAACTCCGGCAGAGAGCAGCTGTTAAGTAGCTCCATATCCATTATTTCATCCCCTTTCACATATCATTACTATTTTATTATATCATACCATCTAATATTTTGCAAGAAATATTTTTTCACAATATATATAGCTGGTCAGTTATGTTCTGAAAAATTTTTTTATGAATATATTATAACATATAAATTTTATCTGTGAGGTTTTGTCTATGAACATAAAAGGTATTTTCCTTGGAACGCTTTACGCGTACATAATATCCTTTATCTTTCTGCTGTTAGGCGCGGCTCTGATATATTTTAATATCCTATCCGAACAGTATGTGATACCGGGCGTTTTCTTCGGAATTGCTCTCGGCATCTTTGTCGGCGCGTTCGGAGCGGCAAAAACATGCGAGTCGAAAGTGCTTGTAAACGCGCTCTCGGTAAGCTTTCTGTTTTCGCTGATATTCTTTGCTGCCGTGCTTATAATGAACGGCGGAATACCGGCGCAGAGCCGTATTCCGGCAGTCATTTGCGGCAGCTTTGCCGCCGGCTTCATCGGCGCAGTCGCCGGTAAATAGAGCAAAAAAATATCCCCCGGTAAAAGCCGGGGGGTGTTTTCAGTTTAAAAGATCGCCGTATTTTGAATACAGATCAAGCGCTGTCTGTATCTCTGACGCTGAAAGACAGCTGTTCAGATATGCCATCGCCGCCGATCTGTCCGTTTCCATCAGTGAGAAAAATTTTCCGGTGTCTATCTTTGACAGTATAGCCGAACCCTGCGCTATCTCCTCAGGCGTTGCCGCGTCCATTATCTTGTCCTGCGCCGAGTCTCCGGAACTGCTCTGTCCGGAATTTCCCTGTCCGGAGCTGCTCTGCCCGGAGTTGCTCTGTCCGGAACTTCCCTGCCCGGAGTTACTCTGTCCGGAACTTCCCTGTTCAGATCCGTTCTGCGGTGTCTGCTCGCTTTCGTCTGATATCTTATCGTTTGCCGCGCTCCCGCTGTCTTTGCCGCTGTTTTGCGCGTCCTGATCATCGCTTTCCTCCGGCTCTG
>CALXSW010000131.1 GCA_944391255.1 uncultured Clostridia bacterium
AAGGAGGACGTATAATGAGAGGCAAAAAAATCTTGTGCGCCGCATTGGCGTGCGTAACGGTCGCATCACTTTGTGCCTGTGGATCAGAAACAACTTCAGAAGGACAGACACATTTTTCAGTGTATGTAAACAGCTCCGGAGCGGAGCCGACAGAGGATAATAAGATCCTTGCAAAGATAAAGAATGAGCTGGGATATGACTACGATTTCGAGTATTCTGTAAGCGGACATGAGGATGAAAGAATCGGAGTTATGATGAGCAGCGGCGATTATCCTGACATCATAGAAATATCAGATAATAAGCTTATTCAGGCAGGCGCGCTTGTACCGCTTGATGAGTATATAAATGAAGAGGATACACCTAATTTGTATAAGTTCCTTGAGCCGATAAGCAAGAAGGCGAGATACTCAGGTGACGGACATGTTTATGCTCTGCCAAACTACGGCGGTCCGATATACGGCGAGGACAACACACCTGATTACTGGGGACCGGCATTCTGGATTCAGAAGAGAGTACTTGCAGAATACGGATATCCGGAGATAAAGACACTTGATCAGTATTTTGAGATAATAGAAAGATATGTAGCTGATCATCCGGAAACGAACGGAATATCAAATATCGGTTATGAAATACTTGCGACAACAGGATTTGAGTGGGTGCTCACAACAGCGCCTAACTATCTTAACGGAAATCCAAATGACGGAGACGTTGTAGTAGACAAGGAAACATATGAAGCAAAGATATACGCAAACAGCGACTTTGCGAAGAATTATTTCAAGAAGCTGAACGAGGCATACACAAAGGGAATCATAGACCCGGAATGTTTCACACAGAACAAGGATCAGTACATATCAAAGATCGCGTCAGGCCGAGTAATCGGAATGTTTGACCAGCACTGGGTATTCCAGCCGGGCGAGCAGAGCTTGACAGCACAGGGAATGGATGAATGCACATATGTTCCGCTTCCGATCACATTTGACGAAAGCATAGAACCATGGTACAGAGTAGAAGAGCAGATGAACATAAATCAGGGCTTGGCGATATCGATAAATTGCGAAGATCCTGAAGCGGCAGTGAAGATGCTTGACACCTTTATGAGCGAGGAATGGCAGAAGATATTCCAGTGGGGCATAGAGGGAGAAGACTACATGGTAGATGAAAACGGAAGATACTACAGAACGGAAGAGCAGAGAGAACAGCAGAAGGACCAGATCTGGCCGGCAAAGAACAAGCTGAATGCATTCTTTGCAGCTATGCCGAAGATAACAGGAACATATTCAGACGGAAATGGATCATCGGCTTCATTGCAGCCGGAGGAATTTATAGCGAGCCTGAAAGACTATGACAAGAACTTCCTTGCATCATACGGAAAAGAAAACTGGATGGACTTCTTAAACGAATTGAAGCCTAACCCTAAATACTTCCCGGCATGGAACATAGATCTTGTAGACACATCAGACGCTGACTATGCAAACCAGAAGCTGACAGATACGTCAATAAGAAACTTGCCTCAGATAGTAATGTCCGGCGACAATTTTGAAAGCGCATGGAGCGCATATTGCAGCGAGATCGACACTATAAACATCAAGGCATATGAGGACAGAATAAACGAAGAAATTCAGTGGAGAATCGCAAACTGGTAAGGATTACTGATCAATCCGTACAAAAGCTGTGCCACTCAGAAACGGCACAGCTTTTGTTTATCGGTTTTTGGCAATCTAAAAACGCATAGGATGATAAGACTATGGCGTTAAGAAATAAAATATTTGTGGGGGCTTACTGTATGAGTATCAGTATAAAGAGAGAAAGCTCGCTTACATTTAATAATAACGTAAGCTTTTGTGTTGGAAGCGGAAGAATGGGTTTATCACTGCAAAATATTTTTGTAAAACAGCTGGAGCTTGTTCAGAAAGAGATAGGATTTTCGCATATACGGTGTCATGGCTTGTTTCATGAGGATATGTCTATCTATCATGAATATAAGGATGAAAACGGAAATGATCATGTCGAATACAATTTTACTTATCTTGATATGGTTCTTGATATATATAAAAAGGCAGGTGTCCGTCCTTTTATAGAGCTTGGATTTATGCCAAAGGCTCTCGCCTCGGGTGATCAGACGGTGTTTTACTGGGAGTCGAATGTAACACCTCCTAAGTCATACGAGAAATGGACTGATCTTGTAAAAGCCACACTTTCACATATTGTTGAACGATGTGGCGATGAGGCTTATTCTTATCCTGTTGAGGTCTGGAACGAACCGAATCTTCCGGGTTTCTGGAAAGATGCTGACATGGATGAATATTTCAAGCTTTATAAGGTGACGGCTGAAGCTGTAAAGAGTGTTGGTGATTTCAGAGTGGGCGGACCGGCTATCTGTGGTGTGGATGATGAAAGATGGATGCGTGAATTTCTGAAATTTGTCGAGACAGAAAACGCGCCGCTTGATTTTATAACAAGGCATCATTATACAACATATCAGCCTGAAATAAAGGGAAGATATAAATACCAGAAGCTGCATGAGATTGAGTACGGATTTGATCAGCTCAAGAAAACACGCGAGATAGTGGACAGCTTTGAAAAAGTCAAGGGCAAGGAGATACATCTGACGGAGTTTAATACGTCATATGATCCGTTGTGCGTTATACATGACACAAATCTCAACGCCGCATATGTGGCTATGCTTTTGTCAAGGCTCGGAGATGAGCATGCGTCTTACTCATACTGGACTCTCGGTGATATATTTGAGGAGCAGGGAGTTCCTTACAGCGAATTTCACGGCGGATTCGGATTAGTCAATAATTCTCTGATACCAAAACCAACATTCTGGACTTTTGCTTTTTACAGCAAGCTGAAAGGAAAATGTGTATACCGTTCAGATGATTCTGTAATAGTATATGACGGAAAAAAATACAGAGGAGTATTATGGAATCTCGGCGATGAAAGACAGCTCTCATTTAATATGGAGGATGAGGAGAACGGAAGATATTGTCTTATAACAAAAACAGTCGATGAAGAAACGTGCAACCCTCTTAAGATATGGCACGATATGGGCGAGGAAAGATTTTTCACGGAAGAAGAAGCGTCTGTTGTAAGAGCGGGAGCTTATCCGCTTATAAAGACAGAAAAACTTGACAGCGCGTCATTTGATATAAATATCAAAACGAATGGAGTTGTTTATTTTGAGCTGTACAAAGCAGAGCTTAAAGGGGACAGAGGCTATTGCTATGAAAAAGCAGTTCAGAAATTCAGTGATTAAAATTATAAAAATATCAATATAAAAGAAAGGAAAGGAAGAAATGAGTTATTTGAAAAACATTACTGCATTTTTACTTACCGCTGCTATAGGCGCGGGCTCGGCAATGACAAGTGTCGGATTTGCCGCGGAAACAAGAACAGATGAGTTCCGCGGAAGCTCCGCTGATAATGGCGACGGAACATTCAGAAATCCTGTTTTGCTTTCAGACGTGCCGGATCCTGACTGTATAGCGGTCGATGGTCCGGACGGAAAAAAGGTGTACTATCTTATCAGTACGGCGATGTCATACGCGCCGGGCGCGCCTATAATGCGTTCATACGATTTAGTAAACTGGGAAACGGTGTCATATGTATATGACACACTCGGCTATGAATCTGACGCGTTGTCTTTAAGAAATGACAGCTATGCTTACGGCAAAGGTCAGTGGGCGAGCAGCATAAGATACCATAACGGTTTATATTATGTTTTATTCTCGTCATATACAACGGGAAAGAGCTATATTTATACTACTGAAAGCATTGAAAGCGGAGATTGGAAAAAATCAGAGTTCTCAACTATGTATCACGATCCGTCGCTTTATATCGACAGTGATGGAGCTATGTATATTATATACGGCGGCGGAACTCTAAAATGCGTAAAGCTCACGACCGACTCAGAGGGATTTGTAAGCCTTGACGAGAGCTACACGGAAAAAACAGTGATAGAAAATCTCGGTGCATATCTTGAGGCATACAATGATAAATATGATGCAGACGGTACAAATGACGGATTCTTTATTTTGCCGGGAGAAGGAAGCCATGTATACAATGT
>CALXSW010000132.1 GCA_944391255.1 uncultured Clostridia bacterium
GTCTTCCGGCGGCGGTTCAGCATCGGGCGAAACTTCTTCGGGAGGATCGTCTTCCGGCGGTTCTGAAGGCAGCGCCGGAATGATCGAAGCGGAATAAGCCGGCATACAGCGCGACAGATAGAAAAATCTTAGCTGTCGCACAACTGCCGTCTATCAGACTTAAAATTCACGCGGCAAAGCTTGACAAAACTATGTATTTATGATAAAATATTATACGATCGATGGGGATTTCGGGATATTCGGAATCCCCTGTTTTATAGAAAACGTATCAGGAGGCTTTAAACAATGGCAAAAATTCAGATGACCACTCCTCTCGTTGAGATGGATGGCGACGAAATGACAAGAGTTATATGGAAGATGATAAAGGATATCCTTATCGAGCCATATATCGACCTTAAGACAGAATATTATGATCTCGGCCTTGAGCACAGAAACGAAACTGACGATCAGGTTACTATCGATTCAGCTGAGGCTACAAAGAAATACGGAGTTGCAGTAAAGTGCGCTACCATAACACCTAACGCTGCGCGTATGACAGAATACAACCTCAAGGAAATGTGGAAATCACCTAACGGAACTATCCGTGCGGCTCTTGACGGAACAGTGTTCAGAACACCTATACTCGTTAAGGGTATCGTTCCATATATCCCTACATGGACAAAGCCTATAACTATAGCGCGTCACGCTTACGGCGATGTTTACAAAAATGTTGAAATGCAGGTTCCTGCCGGCGGCAAGGCTGAGCTTGTTTACACTGACAAGGACGGAAACGTTTCAAGAGAAACTATCCTCGATTTCAAGACAAGCGGAATTATCCAGGGACTTCATAACAAAGATGACAGTATCGCTTCATTTGCCCGCGCATGCTTTAATTACGCGCTCGACTTAAAGCAGGATCTTTGGTTTGCTACAAAGGACACTATCTCAAAGAAGTATGACCACCGCTTTAAGGATATATTCCAGGAGATATTTGATTCAGAATACAAAGAAAAGTTTGATGAGGCAGGCATAGAATACTTCTATACTCTCATTGACGACGCTGTAGCGCGCGTTATACGTTCAGAGGGCGGATATATCTGGGCTTGCAAGAACTATGACGGCGACGTTATGTCAGACATGGTAGCCACAGCTTATGGCTCACTCGCTATGATGACATCAGTTCTCGTTTCACCGTCAGGTGTTTATGAATACGAGGCAGCACACGGAACTGTTCAGCGTCATTACTACAAGTACCTCAAGGGCGAATCAACATCAACAAACTCTGTTGCCACAATATTCGCATGGTCAGGCGCGTTTAGAAAGCGCGGCGAGCTTGATAATCTTCCGGAGCTTGTAAAATACGCTGACTGCCTTGAAAAAGCTACTATCCAGACAATAGAGGACGGAGTTATGACAGGCGATCTTTACAGCATGTCAAAGCTTGAAAACAAGACAAAGGTCGATACAGAAGGCTTCCTCAAAGCCGTTGACGAAAGACTTAAGGCTATGCTTTAATAAAAACAAAGCTGACATAGAGGGCGTTCATCAAAACGCGCCTCCGGTCAGCTTTTTTTATTTCTTCTTTTTTCTCATCACCAGATACACAATAAATTCTATTATCAGCACCGGAACACCGCATATAAGACTCAAAAGCACCGGCGTATATACAGTATATCCCTCTCCCGCTCCATTTCTGAACACGCTTGTCATTCCGGCAAGCGCCGCCAATATTACGAGCGCTATAGTTATAAGCAACACGACATATGCCGTTTTTTCTCCCTTGTTCATTTCTTTTTATCCTTTCTCTTTTTCTTTCCCGCATACGATAGAGTCTGCTTAATAGCAGAGTCCTTCTCCACTCCTGCAAGGCGCAGCTTATGCGCATATCTTAACGCGTCGCCTAAGCTCTCGCCCGGCTCAAGTCCGGCGTCAATAAGATCTTTTCCCGTGACATACGGCCTTGACATATATTCCATAAAAACGCCGTATCTCTCCGTGAGAAAATCAAGATTTTCAGCAAGCTTTTTATCATCGCGCGGCAGCTTTCCGCGCCCGTCACACTGCGACAGCGCTATAAGATCGAGAGGCGCTGCCGACTCGTCAAACATCCTGTTCGTAGATTTTACAGAAGATCCGGCGCCGGCTGCCACATTCGGTTTCATATGGAGCGCTGTCATATTGAGCGCGTATTTTATCATGTCACGCTCATTTGTGAGCCGTTTTAGAAAACTTTCAACATATTTTAACCCCTTGATCTCATGCATATAGGCATGAGCCACGCCGTCCTTTATCTCTGTAGCCTCAGGCTTTCCCAGATCATGAACAAGCGCTGATATCATAAAATATAATGGGCACGAGACCGTATCACGAACTTTTGCAGCCTCATCAAGCACCATCATCGTATGAGTCCAGACGTCGCCTTCTTTATGATAATTTTCATTCTGCTTTACGCCTATCAGCTTTTTAAGCTCGTAAAACCAGAAATCGAGCTGGTCAGTTTTTCTGAGCACCTCGAAAAATACAGACGGCGTTTCCGCTTGCATAAGAGCCTTTTTCATCTCGCCCATCACGCGTTCCGCTGAAAGCGATGTTATATCTATCCCTCTGCAAAGCTCCTCCGTTTTTGGCGCTATCTTAAACCCCAGCCGCGCTGAAAACTGAGCCGCGCGCAGCACCCTGAGCGGATCCTCGGGAAATGAGTTATCATCGACGTGACGTATTATCCTGTTTTTTATATCATCAATACCGCCGTAATTGTCCTTTATCTCGCCTGTAAGCACATTGCGCATTATTGAATTTATCGTAAAATCACGCCGTCTTGCCGCCTCTTTCTCGCCTATATACGGATCTACATCTATCCGAAAATCACGGTGACCGCTGCCCGTAGCCTTTTCTCGTCGCGGCATAGCGATATCCACATTATACCCTTTAAGACTATAGACACCAAAGCTCTTTCCCGTTTCAATTCTCTTCCCAAGACCGTCAAGCACGATCTCAAGCTCTGACGGGATAATATTATGGATCTCTATATCTATATCCTTGCTCTCTTTTCCCATCATCATATCCCTAACACAGCCGCCCACAAAATACGCTGTTCCTCCGCGCTCCGCCGCTTTTTCGGCTATCCTGTACACGATATCATCCATCATACCACGCATAATATAATTATCCTAAAATAAGGACTGTTATATTAAAAACCCCTTTCAGCGAAAATTTCATAAAGTTTAGTGCTTAATTGATATTGTACCATATGAAATATAAAATTTCAAGTATCACGATGATATATAAAGTCAAAATATTACATAAAAAGTTCAGATATCACCATTAAATCTGATTGACATATCTGCAAATATATTGTATAATATTGTTATGAAATAATCTAAAGGAGAGAAAATACTATGTCTAAAATTTACAAATTTCTCGCTTTCGACTTCGGCGCTTCATCAGGCCGCGCGATCCTTGCAAAGTTCGATGGCGAAAAGCTTACACTTGAGGAAAAGCACCGCTTTTCAAATGATCCTGTGAATATAAACGGCGATCTTCACTGGGATGTTCTTCGTCTGTTTTTTGAGATCAAGCAGGGTATTTTAAAGTGTGCCAACTCAGGCGACAGGGATATCGACTGTATCGGCATAGACACTTGGGGAGTTGACTACGGCTTGCTTGACGAGCATGATAAGCTCATAGGCAACCCGTATCATTATCGTGACACAAGAACAGAAGGAATGTATGACGAGGCGTTCAAGCTTGTTCCTAAAGAAGATATCTTCAAGGAAACAGGTATCGCGTTCAACTGGTTCAACACATTGTTCCAGCTTCTTTCTGCTAAGATCAATGACGACACAGCGCTTAAGAACGCTAAAACACTTCTCTTTATGCCTGACCTCTTTAATTTCTTCCTCACAGGCGAGAAGAAAACTGAATATACTATAGCTTCAACAGCTCAGATGTACAATTCAGAAAAATATGAATGGTCATACGATATGCTTGAAAAGCTCGGCATAAGAACTGATATCCTTACAGATGTCATCCACCCGGGCGAGATCGTTGGAACTATAAAGCCGGAGCTTGCGGAAGAGCTCGGTATAGCTGAAGTTCCTGTTGTCGCAGTAGCATCGCATGACACAGGTTCAGCCGTAGCAGCAGTTCCTGTAGTTGACAAGAAAGATTTCATTTACATATCATCGGGAACATGGTCGCTCATGGGCGTAGAGCTTGACAAGCCTAATATTTCAGAAGGCGCTTTCGAATATAACTTCACAAACGAGGGCGGCGTTAACAAGACGATACGTTTCCTTAAGAATATCATGGGTTTGTGGCTCATTCAGGAAAGCCGCCGTCAGTGGGACAGAGAGGGTACTCTCCTTTCATTTGACGAGCTTGAGCAGGAAGCAAGAGAAGCTGAACCGTTCGCAAGCCTTATCGATCCTGACTATCCGGCATTCCAGACTCCGGGCAATATGCCTAAGAGAATAAGAGAATACTGCAAGATGACAGGTCAGAAAGTTCCTGAAACAACAGGCGCTGTTGTAAGATGTATCGCGGAATCACTCGGTTTCAGATACCGTTACACTGTTGAGGGTATGGAAAAGGTTACAGGCAACAAGTACAACGTTATAAATATCGTGGGCGGCGGCATAAAGGACAAGATGATATGCCAGTTCACAGCCAACGCTACAAAGAGAGTTGTAAACGCCGGACCTGTTGAGGCTACAAGCATCGGCAACATCATCGTTCAGGGTATAGCAATGGGTGCTATAAAAGATCTTAACGAGGGTCGCAAGGTCGTAAGAAACAGCTTTGATATAGCAGAATATCAGCCGCAGGACAGCGAGGCATGGGATGCAGCGTATGAAAAGTGGCTTTCGATCATTGCTAAAACACAGAAATAATTGTAAATAAAAAGTGCGGGAGGATAAATATTATGAAGCTTTTTAAAAAAGATGATCCTAATTATAAGTTGAAAATGCTTGTATTTATAGAAGGACTTATCCTTGTCGCGCTGATGATAGCTACTATAATTGTAGCGATAATAAAATTTGGATAAATCAAAATGGGCTGTAGCAAAATTTGCTACAGCCTCTTTAATTGCTTATACCAATCCCAGTCTTGATATTATCGCGCAGAGCTGCGCTCTTGTAACAGGCTCGTCAGGTCTGAAGCTTCCGTCCTCAAACCCATTTACGATCCCCTTTTCCGCAGCCTTGTCTATATCCTTTTC
>CALXSW010000133.1 GCA_944391255.1 uncultured Clostridia bacterium
TGGTTTCTCGCCTGCACCGTATACCTTGAATCAGTGACAAGTATCCTTTTGTTTTTCGATATCATCAAATACGCGTCCTCTGATGTAAAGCCGCTGTAATAAAAAATATTAGGATATGACGATATAAAAAACAGCTTATCGTCATCTACACCGCTTAGAAGTCTTTCTATCCTGTCAAGCATCGGCAAGCGCCTCCAATGCCAGCTCATATCCCTTTAAGCCCAGACCGCATATCTGTCCCACACATTCAGGAACGGTTACAGAATGATGTCTGAACTCCTCCCTTTTGTGTATATTAGAGATATGCACCTCAATTGCCGGAAGCTTTACAGAACCTAACGCGTCGCGTATCGCGTATGAATAATGCGTAAACGCGCCGGGGTTCATTATTATCCCGTCAAACACGCCGAGAGCCTGCTGTATCTTCTCGCATATAGCGCCTTCATAATTACTTTGAAAAAATTCCACCTCGACGCCAAGCTCGTCCGCCTTTTTTTTAACACGCTCCATAAGAGTTTCAAGGTTGTCATTTCCATATATCCCCGGCTCTCTTATGCCAAGCATATTAAGATTAACTCCGTTTATCACCAAATATTTTTTCATAACTTATCTATCTCCTTAATAAGCTCATCTACGAGCATATTTTCCGGCACCTTTCTCAATATCTCCCCTTTTTTGAAGATCAATCCCTCGCCGCAGCCGCCGGCAAGACCTATATCCGCGTCACGCGCTTCTCCGGGACCGTTTACGACGCAGCCCATGACCGCGACCTTTATGTTCTTTCGGCAATTTTGCAAACGCTTTTCCACTTCGTTAGCTATAGATATAAGGTCTATCTGCGTTCTTCCGCATGTAGGGCATGACACGAACTCAATACCGTCATTTCTCTCCCCAAGCACACGGAGTATATCACGCGCCACATAGATCTCATTTACGGGATCTGCCGTCAATGATACTCTCATAGTGTCGCCAATGCCCTCGGCTATCAGCGCTCCTATGCCCACGCTTGATTTTATAGTTCCCATTCTCTCTGTTCCCGATTCAGTTACGCCTATATGGAGCGGTATATCGCTGACCTCTGAAAAGCGTCTGTAAGCGTCAAGCATAACAGGAACATTAGACATCTTGATCGACACGACTATATCCGAAAAATTAAGCTCGTCAAGTATAGCAACGTGACCGAGCGCACTCTCAACGAGAGCCTCCGCTGTCGCGCCGCCGTATTTTTCGACTAATCTCTTTTCAAGCGAGCCGCCGTTTACACCAATTCTTATAGGCACGCCGTTTGCCTTGGCCGCGTCAGCTACAAGCTTTACCCGTGATCTGTCGCCTATATTTCCCGGATTTATCCGCACCTTATCGATACCGTTTTTTATGCACTCAAGCGCCAGTCTGTAATCAAAATGTATATCAGCGACAAGCGGGATATGTATCTGCTTTTTTATTGAAGCGATCGCTTCAGCCGCCTCCATATCAGGCACAGCTACGCGTATTATCTCGCAGCCCGCCTCCTCTAACTGCATGATCTGCTTTACGGTCGACTCAACATCTCTTGTATCGGTATTGCACATAGACTGGATAGAGATCGGATTTCCACCTCCGATCTTTATTCCGCCGACATCTACCACTCGTGTCTTTCTTCTCATATATTTTACCTCCGAATCATCCGATCAACTTCATTATATCATGGAATGAAACAAAAATGATCAATCCTATCAGCAGCAAAAAGCCTATAGCGTGAACCATACCTTCTTTTTCCACAGGTATAGGCTTTCTCCTTATAAGCTCCACTATCATAAAAAATAATCTTCCACCATCGAGCGCCGGTATAGGCAGCAGATTGAACACGCCGAGATTTATCGTCAGCAGCGCTGTGAGATTTAGAATATACAGCCAGCTGTCCGATCCGGAATTTACAGCATTATTCACCTCTGTTACGACGACAACAGGTCCGCTCATCTGTTCCATACCGATCTGACCTGTCACCATCTGCCATAATGACGAGTAGACGAGCTTTACCACAAATCTCGTTTCGTTCCACGCCTCTCCCCAGACATTGAATATATTTATATCCTTTGCTCTTGGCCTGAATCCTATTATCAGTCTTTCAGAGGTCTCTGTTTTTCCAACAAGCTCCTCATTTTTAGGGAGATCCTCGCTGTATGGATAAAACTCTGTTCCCTCATCAACACCATTCATTGAGCTTGATACGTCTATGCCATCTTCCTTATAAGTATAGCTCGTGACGCTGCTTGACGGCTTAAATGTAAACTTAAGCTTTTCACCGTCACGCTTTACTACAAGCTCACTCTCGTCTCCGCTCTTAAAATTCTGCGTATAAAGTGTTATATCACTATAGAAATTGACCTTTTTTCCGTCTATAGAAATTATCTCATCTCCGGGGAGCAGACCGCTTTCTTCGATGTAGCTGTTAGGGACCACCTCATCGATCACATTTGTGCTCACCGGTGATACAAACGGAACGATCACAAGGAACAAAATGAATCCAAGTATAACATTAAAAACTCCGCCGGCAGCCACGACAATTATGCGCTGCCATACAGGTCTGTTTGAAAACGCCCTCGGATCAGATGACTCCGAATCCTCTCCCTCAAATTTACAGTAACCCCCAAACGGGATAGCTCTCAGTGAATACTGTATCTCGCTTTTTTTGCTTTTTAAAAGAACTGGTCCAAAACCTATCGCATATTCCAGTATTTTAAATCCCATGAGCTTTGCCGTTATAAAATGTCCGAACTCGTGAAGAGAAACCATCACAAGAAACATTATTATCGTCACGATTGCTGTTACTATAGCCGTAAAAATTCCTCCTTTCCCTTATAACAACGATGATCTGTATAAACCGATCATTCTATCACCGACCGGAAGCCATCGCCATCACGGTCCGGCGCGCTTCTCTGTCCGCTTCGTATATATCCTCCAATGTCGGATCCTTCACATTCTTATGAGCGTACATAGCATACGCTATAGCCTCAGTTATGCCCAGATATGAAAGCTTTCCTTTCATAAATAACTCAACCGCCGCCTCATCAGCACTGTTAAATACCGTGGCTAATGTGCCGCCCTCGCGTCCCGCTCTCTTTGCAAGCTCAAGCGCATAAAACGTTTCGGTGTCAGGCTCCTCAAAAGTCAGCGATGCTATCTTTGTAAGATCAAGCTCGTTATCTCTTATAGCCGCCCTCTCCGGATATGTGAGCGCAAACTGAATAGGCAGTCTCATATCAGGCGCGCCCAGCTGCGCTATAACGGCATTGTCAATAAATTCTACAGCCGAGTGAAGAATACTCTGACGATGCACTACCACCTTTATCTTATCAATATCGACATCAAACAGCCACTTCGCTTCTATCATCTCAAGTCCCTTGTTGACCAGTGTAGACGAATCTATAGTGACCTTTGCGCCCATATCCCAGTTAGGATTATGCATCGCCTGTTCCGGCGTTATATCCACAAGATCAGCCTTTGTTTTTCCGTAAAACGTGCCGCCCGACGCTGTCAGTATTATTCTCTTTACCCCGCCATGCGAGCCGAGCAGTGACTGAAAAACAGCGCTGTGCTCACTGTCCACAGGTATTATCCTCTTACCGTATTTTTCCTCATACTGCTTAATAATATTCCCGGCAGCCACAAGAGTTTCCTTATTTGCAAGAGCGCATCTTTTTTTATTTCTTATAGCTTCAAGCGTTGGCTCTATCCCTGCCATTCCAACAACAGATACAACTACCGTGTCCGTCTGAGGCAGTCCGGCAGCCATAATAACGCTTTCCTTTCCGCCGTATACCTTAACAGATGTATCCGCTAATCTCAGTTTCAGCTCTGACGCGCGCTCCTCATTAACAACGCATACATAATCAGGTCTGAACTCTCTTGCCTGCTTCTCTAAAAGCTCTATATTACTGTTAGCCGCTATCGCTTTCACTTCATATCTGTCCGGATTATCACGCACAATATCGAGAGTCTGTGTTCCGATAGAGCCGGTTGAGCCTAAAATAGATAATCTCATTATATCAAAATCCTTTCCTGAAGATCCTTTTTGATCGGCGTAAATCTTCCTAAAAAATAATGATCCCCGCCAAAAAACACAGCGTTTACCGCTGGCATTAAGGAGTATACCACCTATCTGTAATTTCAAAAGCTGTATTGATCTACTCCGCGGTCATATCACCCCAAAAGGATCAAGCAATAATAGTAAACTACAGGCGCGACGAACAAAACGCTGTCAAATCTATCCATAAATCCGCCATGTCCCGGGAAAATAAATCCGTAATCCTTTATGTTTGCGTCACGCTTTATTGAAGAAGCGGCAAGATCACCCAGCTGCGATACAGCTGACGCCACAGCGCCCATAGCGCCTATCTTCATATAACCGTTAAATCCGTTTATCTCTTCAATGGAATGACCTGTCTTTTCCATTATAAACGCGTACAGCATACATAAAAACATCACGCACACGATCGCTCCGACAGCGCCCTCCACTGTTTTTTTCGGGCTTACATGCGGTATAAGCTTATGCTTGCCTAAAAATGTTCCGCAAAAATATGCCGACGT
>CALXSW010000134.1 GCA_944391255.1 uncultured Clostridia bacterium
TCGAGCTTTATATGATGCTGCATTTTAAGCTCTTCCGCCACGTCCTTTGATGTTACAGATCCAAAAAGCTTTCCGTTATCTCCAGCCTTTGCCTTTATAACGACTTCGATCTCCTTCATCTTTTCGACCTGCTTCTGCGCTTCTTCTGTCTCTGTCTTTATCTTATACGCCAAAGACTCCTGCTTTCCCTTCATTACGTTTATATTTGACTTTGTAGCCTCCTCAGCCAATCCCTTCGGGAATAAGAAATTACGCGCATAACCGTCTGAAACGTTTATCATCTGTCCCTTTTTTCCCTGACCTTTTACATCCTGTTTTAATATTACCTGCATTTTATTCTTCTCCTTTACAGTTATTTATATCTTTTTCCATAATTTAAATAAGAACATCACTGGCTTTCCGCAACGTATGCTTTTACAGCCTGTCCTATCTCATCTAACGCCTTTTCCATATCCGTATGCTTTATAATAGCACCGGCAACTGTCATATGACCGCCGCCGCCAAGCTTTTCACATATCAGCTGAACATTTATATCGCCCAATGATCTTGCGCTCACACCTATACCGCCGTCTGACGGATACGCTACGACCGATGCGCGAACATTGTTCAAATTCAGCATTTCATCTGCTGCCTGCGATGCTATAACTCGCATATTTTTATCTTTTCTTGGCGCTCTTGCGACCGCTATCCCCGGTGATGCCATAACAGCAGTGTCAACGATCTCCGCGCGCTTTGAATATTCGTCAAGCGACATTGAGAACATACGCCGTACCGAAACGGTATCGAGTCCAAGCTTTCTCAGATACGATGCCGCCTCAAACGTTCTTACTCCTGTTTTTAGCATAAAATTCTTTGTGTCCATTATTATGCCTGTATAAAGACACTGCGCCTCCATTTTTGTTACCTTGTTTCCAACGTCCATATAGTCGAGCATCTCTGTGACCATCTCGCATGTAGATGACGCGTAAGGCTCATGGTAAACAAGAGAACACGGACTTATGAACTCAGTCGAGCGCCTGTGATGATCTATGAGAACGATCTTCTTCGTTCTCTCAAGCAGCCTTTTGTTAGGCAGCATTGACGGGCGGTGCGTGTCAAGAATGACGAGAAGAGAATTTTCTGTTATCTCCTCAAGCACCTCGTTCTCATCAATGAACATCCCGCGGTATTCCTCTATATCCTTTATCTCATCATACATTTTCTGTATCGCGTTTGAAGCGTTGCGTTCAAGGACGATATACGGAGTCTTGCCGAGCGCTCTCGCCGCTCTCTGCAATCCTATAGCCGCTCCAAAGCAGTCAAAATCTGCAGCGTGATGTCCCATAAAAATAACGCTGTCGCTCTTTTTCACAAAATCCGCAAACGCAGACGCTACCGCTCTTGCCTTTACTCTTGTGCTTCGCTCGTATTCCTTATTCTTTCCTCCGTAGAAACGGAACTGAGTAAGATCCTTAACGCACACCTGATCGCCGCCTCTGCCGAGTGACATATCAAGCGCCGTTCTCGCGCTTACCTCGTTCGCGGCAAGATCACCGCCTGTGCCGATACCCATACTTATTGAAAGCTGGAAATTTACCGACTCAGTGATCTCACGGACCTTTTCTATAACATCGAATTTATTATTTATATATTTTTCCAGATATTTATGCTCAAAAACAGCAAAATACCTATCTCTGTCAGTCTTTTTTATAACCGCCTTTCCATCTCTGCCCCATGCGATTATAGCCGCTCTTATCTTTGAAACAACAGCGTCTACCACATCGTCATCTGTCTTTTGCGCGAACTCGTCGTAATTATCGATATTGATGATAGCTATATCCGTTCTGTCATTCTCATACGCGTCCTCAAAATATTTTTCGCGGGTAACGTCTGTAAAATAAAAAAACACAGAATAATGCTCGCCTATCTGATTGGACATTATCTTATCCTTCAGCATACACCATTTGACTCTATATATATTGCCATCTGTCGAGCTTATCATTTTTTCTCCGTCTGGATGCTTTAAGACCTCTGACCATTTAAGGTCATGGATCGCGTTGTCAAGCATTTCATCTGGCAGTTTCTTATCCTTAAAAAGTGACAGAAACTTATTATTATACCATTTTATCGTACCATCGATACTGCACACCGTCATCGGCAAAGGAATGCCTACTATCGCATTTTCCGATATACCGTTATCATCATCTATGATCCGGTGCAGATACTGCATGACTGCCTTTTTTCGTTTAAAACGCAGAATAAAAATGTGCGTTAATATCAGTAATCCTATCCCCCCCTGTATTGATGCCATGACAAAGTTTCCCATAAAGAGCAATACAGCGGCACATATTACCAATATTCCCGCCGCGGCAAAAGCAGCCGTTATGTATTTGCGCATAATAAACGGATACGCCTTTTTCATTGTTCCCTCCTGCCGGATCACCGGCATTTTATCATATTTTATACGATCTTATCTTTTTTTAATGTACCGTTTCAGCTCCGACATATCTCCGAATTCAGTTTCGAGCAGATGTGAATTTTCTTCGGCTATAGTCAGAAGATCCGTTATTCTCGCATCAAGCGTGCTATGAGATATCCCCAGATGCTTTGCGAGAATATAGCTTGTAGAAATTATCGCCGAAATGGAATTTTCCACGCTGCCGTAATCGGCAAGCTCATCATAATCGGCAAGTATTCTGTAAAGATTGGCGACTTCTCCGAGTATTTCTCCCTTGATACTCTCTATCGCCTTAAGGTTTGCTGCAAGATTCATTGTTCTTCCTCCTGATAATAAATAAATCAATATCAGATACACCCCGCGTAAACCTTTTCACCACCGCGCTTGTACTAATACAAACCCACTATATTTTAACACAATATTAATACAATGTCAATAATGCACAAAAATAATTTGAACGAGCATACCAATTTAGGTTTACAGCTGTATTGACAGGTGTAAACTTTTAATGTATAATATATTTTGTAAATTTAAGGCGCTTATGAAATATATTATAGATCATTACCGTATGCGCCGAATACATTGAAAAAGGAGCGTTTAATATGGATAATATTATCCAAAAAATAGAACAGCTGAAAAAAGAAAAAAATGCTGTTATTCTCGCGCACTACTACTGCCCGGGAGATGTACAGGCTCTGGCTGATCATGTTGGGGATTCTTTTTATCTCGCTAAAGTCGCCAAGGGAACTTCAGCTGATATCATAGTTTTTGCCGGTGTTAAATTCATGGGCGAAAGCGCAAAAATTCTCAATCCCGATAAAAAGGTGCTGATGCCTGCCGCTGATGCCGACTGCCCTATGGCGCATATGGCGACTGTTGAGGACGTGGCAAAGGTTAGAGCGCAGTATCCGGATGCGGCTGTAGTATGCTATATAAATTCTACCGCGGAATTAAAATGCGTTAGTGACGTATGCGTAACATCGGCAAACGCGCCAAAGATCGCCAAAGCTCTTCCAAATAAGCGGATAATGTTTATCCCTGATGACAATCTTGGCAAGCATATTTCAAAAACAGTCACCGACAAGGAGTTTATTTTTAACAACGGATATTGCCCTATACATGCCGCATTTGACGAGGAAGAGCTGTTATCTGAAAAGGCTGCTCATCCTGACGCCGTTGTATGCTCTCATCCTGAAAGCAGAGAATGTATACTTAAACATTCTGATTATATAGGCTCTACATCAGGCATCATAAAATATGTAACTGATTCTGACGCAAAGGAATTTATAATCTGCACAGAAGTCGGGATAGACTATGAGCTGACCACAAAAAATCCGGATAAGAAATTCTACTATGTCGGCGCAAAATGCGTGTGCAAGGACATGAAGCTGAACACGCCTGAATCTATACTGCGCGTGCTTGAAACAGAAGAAAATGAAGTGTTGATAAGCGATGAGATCAGAGAAAAAGCGCTCATTCCGCTTGAAAGAATGCTTGAGCTTGCTGAATAAAAAGAGGGTTCCATATGAAAATAACTACTGATATTCTTATTGTGGGAACAGGCGTTTCGGGTCTATACTGTGCCCTTAACCTGCCTGATGACAAGGATATTCTTATGATAACAAAATCAACTGTCGAGGAAAACGACTCATTTCTCGCTCAAGGCGGAATATGCATGCTGAAAAATGACGATGATTACGACAGCTATTTTGAAGACACGATGCGCGCCGGACACTACGAAAACAGAAAAGAATCTGTTGATATAATGATAAGAAGCTCACAGGATATAATAAAAGATCTTATCGATTACGGTGTTGACTTCCAGCGCAACGAGGACGGCTCGCTCGCTTTCACAAAAGAGGGCGCTCACTCCACTCCGAGAATATGTTTCCACGAGGACACAACAGGAAAAGAGATCACTTCAACGCTGCTTGAGGCGGCAAAGAAAAAGAAAAACATCAAGATCATAGAAAATCTCACTATGGTAGATATAATAGAAGACAACAAGAGATGTGTGGGAATAGTGGCAAAGCACGAAAACGGCGCTCTGACAGAGATCGACGCGCGATTTACCGTTCTCGCGACAGGCGGAGTCGGCGGATTGTATTCACACAGCACAAATTTTCCGCATCTCACAGCTGACAGCCTTGCCATAGCGCTGAAACACGGTATCGAGCTTGAAAATATAGACTATATCCAGATACATCCGACAACATTATATTCGCGTAAACGCGGCAGACGCTTTTTGATCTCGGAGTCGGTACGCGGAGAAGGAGCTTTTCTTTTCAACTCGCATATGGAAAGATTTGTAGACGAGCTGCTGCCGCGCGATATAGTCGCTGACGCTATAAAAAAACAGATGGAAAAGGACGGCAAGCCTTATGTCTGGCTTTCGATGAAGCCTATTCCAAAAGAGGATATATTGTCGCACTTCCCTAACATATACAAAACATGCAAGCAGGAAGGTTACGACGTCACAAAAGAATGTATCCCTGTAGTTCCGGCTCAGCACTATTTTATGGGCGGTATACATGTTGACAAATATTCAGCCACATCTTTTGACACGCTCTATGCGGTAGGAGAAACGGCTTGTAACGGTGTGCACGGAAAAAACAGGCTTGCGAGCAACTCACTTCTTGAAAGCCTTGTATTTGCAAAACGCGCCGCCGGCAGGATCGCTGAAACATTTGATGACTATGACGCGGTGACTCCTGATATAAATATAAGTGATTACATAAACTGCGAAAAAGATTATGCCGATATAGTAAAAAAAGAAATAGAAAGGATGAGAATATATCATGAACAACATAACAATGCTGATGAATGCTGACGAGCTTATTATGAGCGCGTTAAGAGAAGATATAACAAGCGAGGACGTCACAACGAACGCCGTAATGCCTGTTTACAAAAAAGGTCAGGTTGATCTCATATGCAAAGAGGACGGTATCTTAGCCGGACTTGAGGTATTTAAAAGAGTTTTCACATTGCTCGACTCTGAAACTGAATTTGAAATGACAGTATCAGACGGCGACAGCGTAAAAAAGGGCGATAAGCTCGGAACTATAACAGGCGATATACGCGTTCTTCTTTCGGGCGAGAGAACGGCTCTCAACTATTTGCAGAGAATGAGCGGTATTGCGACATATACAAATTCTATCGTCAAGCTGCTCGAAGGCACAAAAACAAAGCTTCTTGACACAAGAAAAACAACACCTAATATGAGAATATTCGAAAAATATGCTGTAAAAGCAGGCGGCGCATGCAATCACCGCTATAATCTTTCAGACGGCATACTTCTTAAGGATAACCATATAGGCGCTGCCGGTTCTATAACAAACGCTGTCAGAATGGCAAAGGAATACGCGCCGTTCGTAAGAAAGATAGAGGTTGAAACAGAAACTCTTGATCAGGTAAAAGAGGCAGTAGAGGCAGGCGCTGACATAATAATGCTTGACAATATGACGCACGAAATGATGAAAGAGGCAATAGCGCTTATAGACGGACGCGCCGAAACAGAATGCAGCGGCAATGTCACAAAAGAGAACGCCGCATCACTCGCAGATCTTGGCGTTGACTATATATCAAGCGGCGCGCTTACACACAGCGCTCCTATAATGGATCTTTCACTTAAAAATCTCCACGCTATTTGATCAGGATCGAGGTTGTATAAATGAATACGAGCGAACGATTAAATAAAATCCTTGAACGTATTTCCAGCAGCGATATGCCGATTTCCGGAAGCAAGCTGTCCGGAGAATTCGGCGTAAGCCGTCAGATCATAGTAAAAGATATCTCCGCCCTTAAAGATATGGGAAACGATATAATCTCAACAACAAAGGGGTATATACTTCACAAAACTCCAACGCCTGAGCGTATATTGAAAGTAGTGCATAAAGATGACGAGATAGGCACAGAGCTGAACACTATAATACGCAACGGCGGCAAAGTAAAAAATGTTTTTGTATGGCACAAGATATACGGCAAGATAGAGGCTGAGCTTACGATCAACAACAAAAATGATATTGCCGAATACCTTGAAAGCCTTAAAACCGGACGATCAAGTCCGCTAAAAAATGTTACAAGCAATTATCACTATCACACCATAACAGCCGATTCAGAGGCGACTCTTGACAAGATCTCGAAAGCGCTCGATGATATAGGTTTTCTTGTGACAGATGATGAATAAATTTTCCATAATATTACGCAGAGCCGCGATCAGTCTGTATTCCGGCTCTGCGTTTTTATTTTTGGTCTTTTGTAAACGATTTATGAACTTTGTATTGTGTTTTATGCTTATTTATGATATAATCTAATAAATATATATCTAATATTTGATAATGACTATAATTATGATGCTTTTTATATAAAGCGATCAGGAGGAATTTTTAAATGTCAATATTTGATAAATTGGTAAATATTACCCACAAAGGACTTAAGATCATTATTATCGGCGGCGGAAAAATAGGATCTACTCTTGCTGACAAGCTTACCCTTGAAGGCAATGACATTACCGTTATCGACAATGATCCTGACGTTGTGGAAGAGCTTTCGGCAACGCTTGATATACGCGGAATACACGGAAACGGCTCAAGCTACACTACGCTTATGGACGCCGGAATAGAGTCAGCTGATCTTCTGATCGCGGTCACAGCGTCTGACGAGCTTAATCTGCTTTGCTGCGCTCTCGCAAAAAAGGTCGGCAACTGCGCTTCAATAGCCAGAGTGCGAAATCCTGACTATAGCGAAGAACTAAGCTATTTAAGAGATAGACTCGACATTTCTCTTATAATAAATCCGGAACTTGAAGTCGCACGCGAAATAACCCGTCTTCTTCACTTCCCTTCGGCTATATCGGTAAACTCATTTGCCAGAGGCAGCGTTGATATAATAAAATTCAAGATACCCGCTGAAAATATTCTGGACAATTTGACAATATCAGAGTTTCAGCACAGGTATAAATTCAATCTTCTTATATGCGTTGTCGAACGCAATGGGGTGCTGACGATCCCTGACGGTGATTTCTGTCTTAGATCGGGAGATATAATTTCATTTATTTCCACTCCAAAAGTTGCGTACAGTTTCTTTAAAAAGATACATCTTGAAAGCCGAAAGGTCAATTCAGCTATTATCGTAGGAGGCGGAAAAACATCATATTATCTCGCAAAAAGCCTTATGCAGTCAGGCATAAGCGTAAAGATAATAGAACAGGACGAGGCGCGCTGTACAGAGCTCAGCTCTCTGCTCCCTGAAAGCCTTATAATCGTCAATGGCAACGGAACTGAGGAATCACTGCTCATGCAGGAGAATTTGTCACAGACCGGCGCATTGATACCACTCACAGGAATAGATGAGGAAAATATCCTGCTCACACTTTACGCGCTTAGGATAGCACCGAATATAAAGGCTGTAACTAAAGTGAACCGCACGAATTTCTCAAGCGTTATAAACGAGCTTGATCTCGGCAGCGTTGTATACCCGCGCCATCTCGTAGCTGAAATAATCGTTAAATATGTGCGCGCAAAGAAAAATTCATTGGGAAGTAATATAGAAACGCTTTACTATATGTATGATGAAAGAGTAGAAGCTCTGGAATTTAATATAAGCAGTAACAGCGATTTTCTCAATATACCGTTAAAAAATCTTAAGCTCAAAAAGCGGCTATTGATAGCGTCTATAACGAGAAACGGCAGAGCGATCATACCTGGAGGCGACGACGTTCTGAAACTTGGCGATTCAGTCATAATCGTTACAACAAATAAAGGCTACAGTGAGCTTAATGATATATTTGAGGGGTAAATATAATGAACTATAGAGCAGTAATTTATATTTTAGGCTGGGTACTTGTAATAGAAGGCGCTTTTATGCTTCTCCCCTTTATCGTTGGGCTTATTTACAGCGAGCAGCAGGGATTTATATATCTGGCTGTGTCAATAGCTACAATGCTTATAGGCGCGATAGCTGTTTTATCCAAGCCTAAAAACATGAACTTTTTTGTGCGCGAAGGATTTGCGGTGGTATCGACGTCATGGATATTTCTCAGTATATTCGGATGTATACCGTTCATTATAACAGGCGAGATACCGTCCTTCACCGACGCGCTGTTTGAAACCATATCGGGTTTTACTACTACAGGCACAAGCATACTTACAGATGTTGAGGCACTTTCGCATGTATCTCTATTTTGGCGCAGCTTTACACACTGGATAGGCGGCATGGGTGTTCTCGTGTTCCTGCTTGCGCTTCTGCCTATGACAGGCGGATCACATATACATATAATGAGAGCGGAAAGCCCCGGTCCTACGGTTGACAAGCTTGTTCCTAAGGTACGTGAAACAGCGGCTATATTATATATAATTTATTTTGTTCTGACAATGCTTGAAATTATTTTTCTCACTGTCGGAAAAATGCCGTTCTTTGATGCTGTTACGATAACATTCGGCTCAGCCGGCACAGGAGGTTTTGCGATAAAGGCGGACAGCCTTGGCAGCTACTCTCCGTATCTGCAATGGGTAGTCGGTATATTTATGATGCTTTTCGGAATAAATTTCAGCTTTTATTTCCTTGTAATAACAAGGCGGTTCCGACAGGCATTTAAGCTTGAGGAGGTACGAAATTATATATCAATAATAATAGCGGCTGTAGCTATTATTATAATAGCATGCGCCGTAAATAATTCTATGAACGTTATCGACGGCAACAGCTGGACCTTCTCCGACAAGCTGAGGCATACTTTTTTCCAGGTGTCATCACTCATAACCACAACGGGATTCAGCACATTTGATTATGATAAATACTGGCCTGAGGTAGCAAAAATGGTCGTAATAGGCCTTATGCTGTGCGGAGCGTGCGCCGGTTCAACAGGCGGCGGAATAAAGGTATCAAGACTCACAATACTTTTTAAAACGGTAAAAAAAGAGATAACTATGTTCTTCCACCCAAAAAGGGTGCTTAAAATAAAAAGCGACAACAAAGTTGTTAATCATGAAACGATCAGATCTATCAATGTCTTTTTCATTGCATATACGATGATCCTCGCGTCATCAGTATTTATAGTATCGTTTGACGGACATGATTTTTCTACTAATTTCAGCGCCGTTGTCGCGACGCTGAACAATATAGGTCCGGGACTCAGCGGAGCAGGACCGGCATGTAATTTCTCATTCTTCTCACCACTTTCAAAATATGTGATGATGTTTGATATGCTTGCCGGAAGACTTGAAATTTTCCCGATGCTCGTGCTGTTTGCGCCGGAATTCTGGAAAAGCATTTTCAGGAAATAAAAAAAATATCCGCATGACAGCATCAGCTGCCGCGCGGATATTTTTTTTATTCAGCAAGAACTGCGTCTATTGCAGCAAGCTCTTCTGCAGTAAATTCACTGTTTTCAAGAGCCTTTACGTTTTCTACTATCTGCGATGGTCTTGACGCGCCTATAAGAACTGATGTGAGCTTATTTCCTCTCAAATTCCATGCTACAGCCATCTGGGCGAGAGTCTGACCTCTCTTTTCAGCTATCGCGTTAAGCTTTACTATTTTTTCGATCAGCTCCGGCTTTATTTTTTCAGGCGTCAAGAATACTGACTTTGTCGCTCTTGAATTTTCCGGTATGCCGTGTATATACTTATTTGTAAGCAATCCCTGCGCAAGAGGACAGAATGATATAGAACCTATACCATCGTATTCGAGAACTGTCTGAAGTCCGTTTTCTATCCATCTTTCAAGCATGTTATATCTTGGCTGATGTATAAGCAGCGGAACACCCTCCGCCTTCATAAGGGCTGCCATCTTCTTTGTCTGGTCAGCGTTATAATTTGAAACACCAGCATAAAGAGCCTTTCCGCTCTTTACGATATGAGCAAGCGCTCTTGCTGTTTCCTCCATAGGTGTTTCCGGATCCGGTCTGTGATGATAGAATATATCCACATAGTCAAGTCCCATTCTCTTAAGACTCTGATCAAGACTCGCCACAAGGTACTTTCTTGAACCCCAATCTCCGTAAGGACCGTCCCACATAGTATATCCTGCCTTTGTAGAAATGATCAGCTCATCTCTGTATGGCTTCATAACGTTTGCCATTATTTTTCCAAAATTTTCTTCCGCGCTTCCCGGATAAGGTCCGTAGTTATTTGCAAGATCGAAATGGGTTATTCCGTTATCGAAAGCGGTAGTTATCATGTTGACCATATTATCATAATTATCGCCGCTTCCGAAGTTATGCCACAATCCGAGTGACAGCGCGCTGGGCTTCAGACCGCTTCTTCCGCATCTGTTGTATTTCATTTTTGAATATCTTTCCTTGTCTGCAACGTACGTCATATCAATTCTCCTCTTCTTTATTTTATATTCCGCAGCCGCCCGATATTTTTGCTATGAGAATACCGACTGTAACAAAACATATCCTCAAGCTGTTTAATCCGGCAAGCCTTTGTGCAAACGTTTGCACTACTCTTAAATTATAACATATTTTATTTGTCATGTCAATATATTTCACTTGAAATAATGGCAGAATTTTTCCATAAAAAAACTGACCTGCCTATCATCAGATTTTTAAGTCTGACAATTGGCGGTCAGTTCCAATTTTATTATACTGTGATAACTCCAAAGCCTTCCAATATCGAGAATACGAGTATCGCTACTATAAATACAGGAGCGATAAATTTGATCATCACATTGAAAAGCTTCTTTCTTCTGAATTTACCCGATACTGTGACCTCATCTTCAATAGCCTTAACTCCAATACCAAATACAACAAACAGACAGATAAGAAATGCGCATATAGGCATAAGCACAGAGTTTGTGACAAAGTCCATCATGTCAAGTATATCGAATCTTCCGAAAAATTTAACTCCGCTCAATACGTTATAACCTAAAGCAGGAAGGAAGCTAACGAGCCATGAAAGGATCCCTACTATCAGAACGGCCTTAGTTCTTGACAGCTTTGTGCTGTCACATACGCACGCAACGATCGTTTCCATTATCGACATAGCCGATGTCAGCGCCGCCGCCAAAACGAGGAAGAAGAACAGCGCTCCAACCAGTCTTGAAACAGGCATGCTCGCGAATACATGCGGAAGCGTTACAAACATCAGACCAGGACCTTTATTAAGGCTGTCCGCGTTTCCGCCTGAAAATGCGAATACTGCCGGAATGATCATAATTCCAGCTATGACAGCGATAAGCGTATCAAACAACTCAATCTTTCCGACATTCTTTTCAAGTGAACTGTTCTTTGGCAGATATGAGCCATACGCAACCATAATACCCATAGCCAAAGACAACGAATAGAACATCTGGCCCATAGCCGCGAGGATACTCGTAAATTTGAAATCCTTAAAATTCGGTATAAAGAAGTATTTTACGCCCTCTATCGCTCCGTCTAAGCTGATGCTGAAAACGGAGATGATTATCGCCAAAATTACAAGTATAGGCATAAGCACGACGCTTACTCTCTCTATCCCCTTCTCAACACCATTAAGAAGAACTACGACTATCATTCCTGTAAAAACAGTCTGTGTCAATATCAGTGTAAGCGGCGATGCCAGCATATCTGAAAAGAATGCTTCACCTGCAACGACGTCAGCGCTGCTTGTCAGATACGCTGCAAAGAAACGGATCACCCATCCGCCTATTACATTATAATACGGCAGTATTATAGCCGGAATAATAGTTGCTATTATTCCCACAAATCCCCATTTCTTATTTAATGATGCAAATGCTGTGAGTGAGCTTTTTCCGCTTTTACGTCCTATAGCATTTTCAGCGATCATCAGCGTATAGCCGAATGTGAAAACGAGAATCAAATATATCAATAAAAATATTCCTCCGCCATACATTGCGGCAAGATACGGAAACCGCCATATGTTTCCAAGTCCCACAGCCGAACCTGCCGCAGCGAGTACAAAGCCGAGTCCGCCTGAAAATGTACCTCTTTTTTTCTGCATAACATTCCCTCTCTTCATAGTTTTATTAGTTTAGAAATACCATATGATTATATCATTACATTTTAACATTGTCAACATATAAATACGTTATTTGTCATATAATCAAAAAAATTATATTAAATTAACATTTTTTGTATCATATTTTGATATTTAAATTTTTTTAACGAATATATGACAAATAATTCGATGAAATTATTTTATAAAAAAAGCATAAATCAACGTTTATAACATATAATTATCTTGTTCACATTTTATAAATATTTTTTTTAAAATATGATAATAATTTTTGGCTTGTTGATCAAAAAACACCTTTGAATTTCGTTTGCTTTGTCTATTGCAGATATCTAAATTTTATGGTATAATTGATATAATCAATATAGATATATAATTTAGAGAAGCGGAGGTATATTATGGAAAGATTAACAAGAAAAACAAGTAGTGGAAAAATAGTATTGAACCATGCAATATTCCCTGAATATGCCGAGGAAACTTTGCAGAGAGAATTATCAGCTTTTCCACCATTTTCACTGGTCCTTGAAAGACTTTGTGAATACGAAGACAAAATAATTGAATGAGCTACTGCTATCATATGATATGATGATAGGCTTATTTACTGTTCCGGTATGCATCAGAGCAATTTGATGCATACCGGAGCAGTATTTTTTATTTCTCCATTTTCCAGAACTGGACACTATATGGAGGCAATATGCTTCCTCCGCCGAAATCGTGAGTCCTGTTCGTGAGCAGGTCGACAGCCAATCCGCATCCGGCATCAAAATGGCATTCAGCCGGCTCACTCGCGGCGTTTATAGCTACAAGGACACGCTCCGTATCTGTCTTTCGCTCAAAAATACAATGCGTATTCTGTAAAACAACGCTTCTGAATGAACCGTTACAAAGCGCATCACTCTTTTTGTGCGCATAAGCACACT
Source organism: uncultured Clostridia bacterium (assembly GCA_944391255.1). Classification (GTDB taxonomy): domain Bacteria; phylum Bacillota; class Clostridia; order UBA1381; family UBA1381; genus Ornithomonoglobus. The sequence goes on from CALXSW010000134.1 coordinate 13,311, forward strand.
TTGAAATAAATTCAGCCAGATCATTGAACTTCGGCTCCTCAAAAGACGGACGCAAAGACGGATCACCGTTTCGCTTATCGCCTTCCGCTCCCCATTCAGATCCGTAATATATGCAAGGGATCCCCGGCATACCAAACATCATTCCATATACAAGCGGAAGATGATCTTCATTATTCATATTTGTAGCTATCCTTGTTACATCATGGTTATCCACAAAATTCAGGAGATGCATTCCTCTGCACATACACCATGGTTCAGATCCGAACATTCTCTGTATAGAATGGATTATTTCAAACATATTCATCGAGTTAAATGATGAATACAGTCCCTTATAGCACTGATAATTAGTGCATGAATGCATCATCTCATCATTCACGCGCTGTGAATAATCACCATGCAGCAATTCGCCTATAAGCACGAATTCAGGCTTTATGGTGTTTGCCAAAGCTCTGAGCCGTTTAAGGAAATCTATTTCAAGACAATATGCGACGTCCAGTCTTAAACCGTCTATATCAAATTCATCTACCCAGAATCTGACAGCGCTCAAAAGATATTCAACGACTTCATTATTTCTCAGATTGAGCTTTACGAGATCATAATTTCCTTCCCAACCCTCATACCATAATCCGTCATTATAATTTGAATTACCATCAAATGAAATGTGGAACCAGTCCTTATACCTTGAATCATATCTCTTCTCAACGACATCTTTGAATTGCGTGAATCCTCTTCCGACATGGTTGAATACTCCGTCAAGAACTACTTTTATACCATTTTTATGAAGGTTTTTCACAACATTTTTAAAATCCTCATTTGTTCCCAAGCGAGTGTCTATCTTAAAGAAATCCCTTGTGTTGTATCCATGGGTATCGCTCTCAAATACAGGTGAAAAATACACCGCATCGCATCCCATTCTTTTTATATGCTCTATCCAGTCATTTACCTTTGTTATCCTATGTTCCGGCACACCGTCATTTTCAAACGGCGCGTCACAGAATCCGAGCGGATATATCTGATAAAACACGCTATTATAAGCCCACATATCTTATCCTCCTCATCTCAAATAGCTTATTTTATTCTACCACATTATGCACAAAAAATCAAGTCATTTTTAAATTTATATGTTTATTTAATCTAACTTTATATATTTCCGTTTTATCATAATTTTACGCGTAATATGCCGTCGCACTGCGCTATTGACAAAATCATTCATTAATGGTAAAATTAAATCATACAAATACAGTATATTTAATTGAAAGGTGTGTTATCCATGATACATGATATAGATAAGCTTGTTTCAGAAATAGAGGCAAGCTATGAAAAATACGATGTTACTGGCAGATTTGATGACGATAATATGATAAACAAAGATATAATCATAAGCGTTCTTAATCAGCTCAGGAAGATCCTGTTTCCAGGATTTTTTGACAATACAACGGCAAGAAAAGAATATATAAAATATCTCATAGGCGAACAGATAGAGTTCGTTGAATACCATTTAAAAAAACAGATAGCAAAAGCGCTTGGCAGTGACGGCGTGTGCTATAAATGCCCAAAATCAGCTGTGGCTGACAAGGCTGAAAAAATAGTGTATGATTTTATAGATAAAATACCAATGATACGCGAATATCTTTACACCGATGTACTCGCCGCATATGACGGTGACCCGGCAGCATACAGCACTGACGAGATAATATTCTCCTATCCTGGACTTATGGCTATCACGATCTACAGAATAGCTCATGAGCTTTATCTCCTCAACGTGCCTATGATACCGAGGATCATGACAGAATACGCTCACAGCGTTACAGGTATAGATATCCACCCCGGCGCGACTATAGGCAAATATTTCTTTATTGACCACGGCACAGGCATAGTTATAGGTGAAACTACTACTATAGGAAATAACGTAAAAATCTATCAGGGCGTAACACTTGGCGCGCTTTCAACGAGAAAAGGACAGCAGCTAAAAGGTCTTAAACGTCATCCAACAATTGGCGACAATGTCACAATATATTCAGGAACGAGCATTCTCGGCGGTGACACAGTTATCGGAAACGGTGTTACTATAGGCGGCAACGCGTTTATAGTAAGCTCAGTAGCTGAAGGCGTTAAAGTCAGCGTCAAAAATCCTGAGCTTCAATTCAGCGGCGGCATCACCGAGGATCTTCTGCCGGAGGAGCTTCAGAAATAAACCATAAAAAAACTGTTCACATTAAAGCATAAGGATGATCCCCGCTTTGCTGTGAACAGTTTTTTAATTCATTATCTGTCGGCTTTCCATAGCCTTTATTATCGTTATTTTATCGGCGTACTCTATATCTGAGCCTATAGGTATGCCATGAGCTATCCTTGTGACCTTAACGTTAAATGGAGCTAAAAGCTTTGAAATATAAACAGCTGTAGCAGTTCCGTTTACAGTCGGATTTGTAGCAAGAATTATTTCCTCTACATTCCCGTCTGCCAATCTTAAAAGCAGCTCATTTATCTTAATATCATCAGGGCCTACACCATCCATAGGTGATAATGCTCCATGCAGGACATGGTAAAGTCCCTTATACTCATTTGTGTTCTCTATAGCCGAAACATCCTCAGGACTTTCAACAACGCATATCACAGATTTATCGCGCTTTGCCGAAGAACATATTGAGCATGGAGATGCTTCAGTAAGATTTTGGCAGCATTCACAGAGCCTCACTGTTTTTTTTGCTCTTGCTATTGTGTTTGCCATATTTACAGCATCATCTTCCGACATACGTTCAAGAATATAAAACGCTATGCGCTCCGCGCTCTTTCTGCCTATTCCCGGCAAACGCTCAAATTTCTCGATAAGCTCGTCAATTACAGCGCTGTACATCAGAACAAGCCCGGAATGTTGATGCCGCCTGTTATAGCGCCCATTCTCTCTGACATCATTTCGTCAGCCTTCTTTATAGCCTCGTTCACCGCACTCATAACGAGATCCTCCAATGTTTCTACATCTTCCGGATCAACAGCGTCAGGATCGATCTTTATTGATTTGATCTCCTTCTTTCCTGTTGCCACGACCTTGACTGCGCCGCCGCCTGATGCAGCTTCAACCTCTTCCGCTTCAGTTTCCTTCTGAACGCGTTCCATTTCCTCCTGCATCTTCTGAGCCTGCTTTATAACATTATTCATATTCTGCTTCTGGTTCATGCCGGCTCCTGAAAAACCTTTGTACTTACCCATAATTAATTACCTCTTTCTAATTTATTTATATATATCAATCGTCCTCATCTGAAGACAATTCATTTGCCTCTAAAAATTCCTCTCTGTCGTCCTCTTCCTCATCTGTCAAAGCAGATTGACGTCCCACCTCGCGCTCGCGGTCAAAATCATCGAAATTCTTATCACCGTCTGTAATAAATTCGGAAAATCTCTCGAGAAAGTCGCTGAACTTATCTTCAGCAATATCAGACTGCTGCTCCGTATCTTTTGCGATATCATCATCGCTTTCCACATGATCCGGACTATGAGGCAGCTCAAAAGGATTTATTATATATCTGCTGTCAAAATCACTTCTGCGCGCGATTTTTATAGTGTATTTGCTTCCTGTGACCTTTTTGAACTCTTCGCGTATAGTATCCAGCTTTGACATCAGTATCTTCTCCGTAAAAGCGATCTTATCATCAGGAACAAGGACTATTATACCTTCTGAGTCAAATGTTATCACGCAATTAGCATACGGAAAAATATACGGTATATTCTTTTGTTTCATTATCTCAACAGTCTGCTTCCAGTTTCTCGCAAGCTTTGCTGTAGGATAATCATATGTCAGCTCCTCGTCGGGTATCGGCGAGTATAGCCTGGCTGACACCTGCTTTTCTTCATTATCTTCTTTTATCGTTTTTTTTTCTTCTTCGCTGACAGCGACCGAACCATTCTTTACAGCCGTTTCAAGAGCCTCGATCCTCTTTATAAGCTCAGAGCTGTCTGAACTCTGTGCAGGCTGAGTTCTGAATGATACATCATCAGCTGCTCCCGATGATATTTTATTTTCCAAAACCGCCAGTCTGTCCATAACAGATTCAGGTGACCTGTCAAGCTCCGGTCTTGTAAGCTTTATATATGCAAGCTCATATATAAGACGCTGAGATTTCGCCACTCTCGCGTCAGCCTGAGCTTCCGCTATAACGCGGCTCGCATGATCTATCTTTTCAAATGTCAGCTTCGCGCTTTGAGCTTTAAATCTCATCAAAGTCTGCGCGTCGCATTCCATCAGTGAAGACGGATCATCTGATAATTTACATATCATAAGTGATCTGAAATGCTCAAGCATGGACATTGCAAGCTGACCAAGATCTTTTCCGTCTGACAATACTTGATCAAGTATCCTTATAACAGCGGCAGAATCACCGTTTATTATCGCGTCTGTCAGTTCAAAAACGGATTCGCGAGTTGATATGCCGAGCGTGTTTACAATATCTTCAGCCGTTATTTTGCTGCCGCTCGATGATATAACGCGCTCCATTATGCTTAAACCATCTCTTAACGATCCGTCTGCCAATCGGGCAAGCATTCTGTACGCGTCATCGGATATATCATATCCGTCACCATGCGATATCTCTTTCATTCTGACGATTATATCATCATTTGATATCCTTCTGAAATCAAATCTCTGACATCTTGAAAGTATCGTCTGAGGCACCTTATGCGCTTCTGTCGTCGCCAAAATAAATATTACATTTTCAGGCGGCTCCTCAAGCGTTTTCAGCAAAGCATTGAACGCGGCTGTAGAGAGCATATGCACCTCGTCAATTATATACACTGTGTACTTGGCATTCGATGCGACAAAATTAAGATCGTCCTTTATATATCTTATATCATCTACACCGTTATTTGACGCGGCGTCCATTTCCGTTATATCCATTATTGAACCGTCAATAATTCCGCGGCATATCTCGCACTCATTACACGGATTTCCGTTATTCGGATGAAGACAGTTTACAGCTCTTGACAGTACCTTAGCGCATGACGTTTTTCCTGTTCCCCTTGTTCCGCAAAACAGATATGCATGACCAACTGTTCCTGATACGATCTGATTTTTCAAGGTCTTTGTTATATGCGTTTGTCCCACAATATCGTCAAAGATCATCGGACGCCATTTTCTGTAAATAGCCTGATGCGCCATGCTAAAATCTCCCTTTCTGTATGAAATATCTGTCAGACGATTTATTTCACATAATTTTATAAAATAAAAAATGCCCGCATTTCGGCGGACGGCATTTATAGAGGTGACCGAAAATCCGGTATTCTGTAAAAGCTATTTTAAAGGCTCCGATCGAGCTTCCCGTAACACATCACGAATTCTGCTTAGTGCTGCTTGGTTCCCCATCTGACACGGTTCACAGCACGCAATCGCACGGACTCGATCTTCATCGCCATTAACAACACATCTATTATACTACATTTTCTAAAAAACTTCAACCCCTATTTTAAAATTTTTCAGAATATTTCTATATTTTTTTGAATATATTAGAATTATGTGCTATTAAAAGCTAATATTTACAGTAAAGGAATGATCTTATATGCAAAAACAATTATATGCCTCCATCATTTTGACGCCAACTATTACAATAAACCAATACATAATACCAAGTAAGATACACGAGGAATATACTAATATGACGTGATATGGAGTTTGTATAGAAATGATAAATGAGTGATATGGTTGAGGAACACTCAGAAGCACTACCCAGCTTGATAATGTGTTCTGTAAATGTCAGGACGCAGTTGATTTTATGGAATATATACGCGTTCATAAAACAAAACCTGAAAATCTTGAAAGCGCTCTAAAACACTTTGTTTCGGAACGATATCTTATTGTAGTCTGAACATAGAAATATCGGGTAAATTTTTGCCTTTTATTTCGTCTGTTCTGCGCCATTTTCTAAAGATGCACGAGACTGCTGCATACTTGTTGAGTTTTGCAGCAGTCTCACCTGTATGTATCTATTTATATTTTTCTGAATCTGCTCTGTCCCTGTTCATAGAGATCGTTTCCCTCACAGTCCATGAGGACTACTGCCGGGAAATCTATGACTTCAAGTTTTCTTATAGCCTCAGTTCCCAGATCGTCATATGCCACTACCTCAGCTTTTTTTATACATTCGGCTATCAGTGCGCCCGCTCCGCCCACTGCTCCAAAATATACGCATTTATTGCGCTTTATCGCCTCAACCACATCCTTGCTGCGCGCGCCTTTTCCTATCATGGCTCCCAGTCCGTTATCAAGAAGTTCGGGAGTATACGCGTCCATGCGACCGGCTGTAGTAGGGCCGCATGATCCTATAACCTCGCCCGGCTTTGCAGGACACGGACCGGCATAGTATATGATCTGATCTTTCAGATCTATCGGATACATCTCTCCCTCACTGTGAAGTCTTGTCATTCTCTCATGTGCCGCATCACGCGCTGTATATATAGTTCCCGAGATCAGAACGCTGTCACCGGCTTTTAAGGAAGTTGCTGTTTCTTTTGAAATTGGTGCGTTTACTTTTATTTCCATTCTCGATATCCTTTCACATTTTTAATCTATTCTATCACATTTCAGACATCATTACAATACCTTTTTATAAATACATCAAAAAAAGAGACCGAAATGAATCGGTCTCTTTTGAATTTCAATTATTCTGCTGTTGCATCATCAGCTGCATCTGTTTCAGTTTCGTCTGTTGTAGTTTCGTCGTCTGTTACAGTTTCGTCTGTTGTAGTTTCGTCGTCTGTTACAGTTTCGTCATCTGTTACAGTCTCTTCATCTACCCAAACTTCTACATAACCTATATCTTCACGATCATAGTCATGATCATTTGTAGCTTCCTGAACAGCTGCATAATACCATGTACCCTTAGGGTTATCATTCCATGAGTTATGCATATCTACACCTGATGCGTTAGTATCAACTATTCTGTACAATACTCTGTTGATCATTGTCATAGCTTCAGCTCTTGTGATGTTGTTATCAGGCTTGAATGTACCATCTTCATAACCTGTGATCCAACCTGTAGCAGCTGCCTTTATAATTGCTTCTTCTGCCCAGTGACCTGCGATATCAACAAATGTTGACTCACCATCAAGAGTTGTAAATCTTGATATGATAGCTGCGAACTCAGCTCTTGTGATGTTGTTATTAGGCTTGAATGTGCCATCTTCGTAACCGTTAACAATACCTGCTGCAGCTACTGTTGAGATTGCATCATTGAACCAATCACCGCTGTTTACATCTGAGAAGTTATTAGTTGTTGTTTCAAACTTAGCTCTTGACTCATCTGTAAGTATTCTATAGAAGATAGTTGCAACTTCAGCTCTTGTGATATTTGCTGTAGGTCTTACATTTACAGGTTCTCCGCCATCTTCTTCAGGATATCCTACGATGTACGCCTTATGATCTACATAATTGAGCATTGCGCCGTTTGCTGTGCCACCAGTCTGTGGATTCGGAACTGGTGATGCTGTAGCTGTTGGAGCCTGTGACGCGTCTGGAGCTGCTGTTGCATCAGGATCTGGTGTAGCTGTTGGAGCGCCTGTTGTTGAAGGTCTTGCTGTTGAAACAACACCTAAACCACCGCCGCCGCCTGCAGCTGGCTTTCTTGTAGGAGCTGGTGTTGGAGTTGTTTCTGCTACAGGAACTGACACACCAGTACCAAGTCCAGGAACCTCTTCATAAGCACCATCTACTTCATATACAGGAGCTATATAGATAGAGTTTGTATCCTTTGACTCGATCTTAATATTGCCAACTATATCATTGAGAGTCTTATCACCTATGGCTTCTTTTACAGCTGCTGAAACTGCATTCTCTTCACCAGCATTACCATTTATGATATTCTCAAATTCCTCTTCTTCAAGATAATAAGTCTTATCACCTATTTCAAGCTTTGCAACATAGTCTGTGCCGTATGTAGCAGCTGAACCATTACTCTTTGATACCGCTACCTTGATTCCAGCAATTTCCTTATCCTTGTAAGCATTGTAGTTTGTGTCTTCACCCTCAACGTCATCAGGAACAGTAGTTGTTATCTTCTCACCAATAACCACTTCAACACTATCTGATACAGGCGCAACAGTAGGAGCTGGTGTAGCTTCCGGAGCTGTAGTTGCGATAGGTCTTACTGTTGGCTTAGCTGTTGATACAACGATCTGAGCAAGCTTTACATACTGATCATCTTCGCCCGAGAAGCTAACAGTCATATCACTGTCACTTGGAACGTCTATCTTTACAGAACCGTCAAATTCTGCATTGATAGCGTAAGCCTCTGCCTGAACACCCTTCATACTTACAGTCGTGAATTCAACTGTGAGCAATTTATTTTCGCCATTTAAGAACGCGTCAAGATCAGCATTTATACCGCTTGTATTCTTAAATGTCATAGGAACCGTATATGTGTTGCCTTCTACTGTCACTTCGCCCTGATCGAAGAATTTAGTAGTATTCGCATCCCATACAAGATCATATGTTTCTCCGTTTGCTACAGGAGTTACATTTGAATCAGCTGTAACTGTTATTGTAAATGAACCATCGAGCTTTACAGCATTTAATACATCTGTTTTTGTAGCTGTAGGAATAGCATTCTGAAGAACTGCAAGTCCTTTTTCTATGTATTCATTCCATAC